>NZ_JBOHCV010000569.1:0-3631 GCF_050698815.1 Streptomyces sp. | reverse complement strand
GCGCCGACGCGGCCGAGTAGACGGCGAAGTCGTACCACTCCAGCGACGTCCCGGTGAGGCTGGCGACGAACGCCTTCGTCATCGTTCTGCGGTCGGGGCCTTGCGGGCCCGGCTCATTGGCCGCCGTCCGGTGCGGAATGTTCTGGTCCACGGGGCTCCCTCACGTCAGGACCTTTGATACGTGGAGCATACTTGCTGTATACAGCTCGTATGCGCAACCCTTCGGGGCACGGAATATGCGCAGAACAGCTTGAGAACCCAGCCCGACCTGGAGGAATCCCCATGCCCAGCCTCTCCTTCACACTGCCGGACGACAGCCGGCGCACCGTGACCGTGACGCGCCTGCTCAACGCCGGATACTCCGGCCGCAGCCAGCAGGACGTCGCCGCACATGTGGCGGAACTGGCCGAACTGGGAGTCCCCGCCCCCACCACGACCCCGGCGCTCTACCCCGTCTCCCCCTACCTCGCGCAGCAGGTCGACACGGTCTCCGTACAGCACGGGAGGACCTCCGGCGAAGCGGAGTGGGCGCTGATCGTCGACGATTCCGGCGAGCTGCTGCTGACCGCCGCCTGCGACCACACCGACCGTGAACTCGAGGCGCACGGCGTGGCCTGGAGTAAGAACGCCGGTCCCGACGTACTCGCCGACCGGGCCTGGCCGCTGGCGGAGGTGGCCGACCGCCTGGACGGCCTGACCCTGCAGGCGTGGGTGACGGACGCGGACGGCACCGAAGAGCTGATCCAGGACGGCACCGCCGCGGAACTGCTGACCCCGCACCACTGGACCGAGGTGCTGCGCGAGCGCGGCGAGCTGGAGCCGGGCACCGTTCTGATCTCCGGCACCATCCCGATGCGCCACGGCGTGGATCAGTTCGCCCGGCACTGGCGCGTGCGGCTCGCCGACCCGGAGACCGGGCGTGAGATCTCTCTCGGATACGACGTCGTCCCCATGCCCCCTCCCATCGGCTGAGCGCATGGGTTTCGGCGCGCGTGCACCAGCAGCAACAGACCCCTTGAAGGATCGTTGAACAATCCTCTAGGTTGGGCCCACCCTTCAGCGGCGCTCACTCCCCAACTGCGAGGTGCACATGAAGACCGACCCGATACCGCGTGCCGCCCAAGGCGGCGGCGCCGGTGCCTTCGCCTGGTTCCGCGAGCTCGGAGCCAGCGGGCGCCGCGCCTTCGCGGGCGCGTTCGGCGGCTACGCGCTCGACTCCTACGACTTCTTCACGCTGCCGCTGAGCATGGTCGCCATCTCGGCCTACTTCAGCCTCAGCACCGGACAGACGGGCCTGCTCACCACGGTAACCCTGGTCGTCTCCGCCGTCGGCGGCGCGGGCGCCGGCATCCTGGCCGACCGCATCGGCCGGGTGAAGACGCTCATACTGACGGTGCTCGTCTACGCCCTGTTCACGCTGCTGTGCGGCTTCGCACCCAACTACGAAACCCTGATGGTCTTCCGCGCCCTGCAGGGCCTGGGCTTCGGCGGCGAGTGGGCGGTGGGGGCGATCCTCGTCGCGGAGTACGCCTCGGCGAAGCACCGTGGCCGCACCCTCGGCGTCATCCAGAGCTCCTGGGCCGTCGGCTGGGCGCTGGCGGTCGTGGTCTACACGGTGGTCTTCCAGTTCCTGGACGAGTCGGTCGCCTGGCGCGTGCTGTTCTGGACCGGAGCACTGCCCGCCCTGCTCATCCTCTACGTGCGGCGGAACGTCACCGACGCACCGCAGGCGGCCGAGGCGCGCCGGAGCAGCCGCGAGCGCGGTTCGTTCGCGGCGATCTTCAAGCCCGGCCTGCTGCGCACCACACTCTTCGGCGTGCTGCTGTCCACCGGTGTCCAGGGCGGCTACTACACGCTCGCCACCTGGGTGCCCAGCTATCTGAAGACCGACCGCGGCCTGAGCGTCGTGGGGACCGGCGGGTTCCTGACGTTCCTCATCTCCGGCGCGTTCATCGGCTACCTCACCGGCGGCTACCTCACCGACAAGCTGGGCCGGAAGCGCAACATCGCGCTGTTCGCCGTACTCTCCGCGACCTGCGTCGTCGCCTACACCAACGTGCCGATCGGGTCGAACACGCTGGTGCTGATCCTCGGCTTCCCGCTCGGCTTCTGCATGTCGGCGATCTTCAGCAGCTTCGGCTCCTACCTCGCCGAGCTCTACCCCACCGCGCTCCGCGGCACCGGGCAGGGCTTCGTCTACAACACCGGCCGCGCCGTGGGCGCGTTCTTCCCCACCCTGGTCGGCTTCCTCGCGACCAGCTGGGGCGTCGCCGGCGCGCTGATCTTCGGCGCCGTCGGCTACGGACTCGCCCTCATCGCCCTGCTGGGACTGCCCGAGACGCGCGGCCGTGAGCTGGTCTGACCCGGGGACGCCGGGGTGGCCGGGGAAGCCGGGGACGGATGCCTCGACGCCCCGGTCCCCCGGCCCCGGCAGCCCCGACGCGGCGCGGACGCTCTTCCGCGGCGGCACGTCCACCCCGACCGCCGGCTGGGCGCCCGGCTGGACCCAGGCCAACCTCATCTCCGTACCGGCCGACTGGGCCTACGACGTGCTGCTGTTCTGCCAGCGCAACCCCAAGCCCTGCCCGGTGCTCGATGTGACCGACGCCGGGGACACCTCGAGCGTGCTCGCGCCGGGCGCGGACCTGCGCACCGATCTGCCCGCCTACCGGGTCTGGGAGCACGGCGAGCTCGTCGACGAGCCCGCCGAGGTGACCGGCCGGTGGCGCGGGGACCTGGTGACCTTCCTCATCGGGTGCAGCTTCACCTTCGAGTGGGCGCTCGGCGACGCGGGCGTGCCGCTGCGCCACGTCGAACAGGAACGCAACGTCGCGATGTACGTCACGGACCGCGAGTGCCGCCCCGGCGGGCGGCTGCGCGGTTCGATGGTGGTGTCCATGCGGCCCGTACCGGAGCACCTCCTGGAGACGGCGACCGAGGTGACCCGCCGGATGCCGGCCGTACACGGCGCACCCGTGCACAGCGGCGACCCGTCGGCCATCGGCATAACGGACCTGGACCGGCCCGACTTCGGCGACCGGATCGAGGTACCGCCCGGCGACGTGCCCGTCTTCTGGGCCTGCGGCGTGACACCGCAGGCCGCCGTGATGACCTCCCGGCCCCCCTTCGCGATCACGCACGCCCCGGGCCGGATGCTCATCACCGATGTACGGGACGACCAGTACCTGCTGGCGTAGCCCCTCGGGCCGGAAGGCGGGGCGGCGGGCCCGGAGCGCGGATCAGAGGGCGGTCCTGGCCAGCGGCTGGGGCGAGCCGACCCAGCGGATGTCCACCGAGCGGATGTCATCGGCGCGGAAGCGCGACGACGCGGCCAGGTGCTGGGCCGATCTGCCGCCGGCCTCCCAGGTGGCGACGACGCTCTCTCCGCCCTTCTTGTCCGTGATCACGAGCTCGTAGGACCGCTTCGCGCTCGAGTCCGCCTGCCCGCCCCAGGCCTTCTCGTACTCGCAGGACCAGTCCAGCCGCGTCCCCCACGGCTTCTCGGCGACGCTGATGCCGGCCTTCATCCCCGACGCCCCCACGGGCTTCATGGCGACCGTCGCCGGAGCGGCGTCCGCGCCGCCCAGCGTGGCCGCGCCCGCGGCACCCAGCCCGACGCACAGCACGCACG
>NZ_JBOHCV010000568.1:0-8813 GCF_050698815.1 Streptomyces sp. | reverse complement strand
CCGTGGACCCGCTCCGCCGCCGCGACCTACCGGAAACGGCTGCGCCGCCGGACACCCGGCGGCGCTGCCGTATGTGCCGCGGTCGCGGCTTGTCCGTCGCGGCACCGAACGTGCTGCGGTGGCGCAGCCCGTACTCCCCGGTGCGCGCGTCAGTGCTCGCGCGGTGCCGGAACCACGTGATCGGTGCCGCCCGGGCCGCCGCTGCCACCGGTGCCGCCGGGCTGGGCGGCCGGCTGACCGGCCTCGGCGCGACCGGAGAGCAGCTGGCGCATCGCGGCCTCGGCAGCGGCGGCGTCGCCCGAACCGAGCGCTTCGGCGATCCGCTGGTGGTGGCCGATCGAAGCCTCACTGGCCCGGTCGCACCCGGTGGCCGTACTGCCGGACACCTGCAGAGCCGAGGAAACGATGCCCGCGAGGTGTTCGAGCATGCGGTTCCCGGCCGCCTGGAGCAGCAGCCCGTGGAATTCCGCGTCCGCCCGGGAGAAGGTGAGATTGTCGCCCTGGGCAAGGGCGTGGGTCATGATCTCGACCATGTCGACGAGGCGCTGCTGCACCTCGTCACGCACCTGACCCGCGGCGAGGCGGGCCGCCAACGGCTCGATGGTGCTGCGCAGTTCGCGCAGTTCGCGGCGCTGGTCGTCGCGCCGCGGACCGAAGGCGCGCCATTCGATGATGTCGGGATCGAGCAGGTTCCAGTCGCTGACCGGCCGCACTCTGGTGCCGACGTTGGGCCGGGCGCTGACGAGGCCTTTGGCCTCCAGAACGCGCAGGGACTCGCGGACGACGGTGCGGGAGACCTCGAAGCGGTGGCCGATCTCCTCCGGAACAAGCGGGCGGTCGGCGCCCAGGTCGCCGGAGACGATCATCTGGCCGAGTTGCTGGACGAGTTGGCCGTGCAGACCGCGTCCGCGATTGCCGACGGCGCGACGGCCGACACGGTTGATGTCGGCCTCGGAGCCTTGCCAGGCTGGGACGTTGGTGGTCGTACGTGCCGTGCCGGAGGACTCGGCGTACGCGTAGCGGTCGAGCTCACCCGGGCCGGTGAGGCCGGAGTCGGCAGAGCGGGCCGCGGTCATCATGGAGTGCGCAAGGGTAGTCACGCATCCTTTGTCGGCGGTGCTCAGCGCGGCCTTGAGGGCTTTGGTGAAAAGCACACGAAAGGGTGATCGCTGACTTCCGCACAATTGACGCCTTATCGGAAGGAAGCCGACAGTTGGCGGTCATCTGCTCGTGCTATGCGGTGTGTTGACGGTTCACTCTCCGGTGGAGCGGGCCGGGCGGGCAGATCGCGCGCTGCGGTCGCTTACCGGGCTCTGCTGCGTACCGCCGTGATGAGGTACGCGCACAGCAACGCGGTCAGCGACAACGCCAAGGCGCGGCCGAAGGGTTGGGAAGCCAGCCGGAATCCGACCGACACCCAGCGGTCGGCTCCGGGCGGCCAGGGCACGAGGAGGGCCGACTCCAGGCGCCCGGGCAGTCCGTCCAGGGACCGGCCCGCCGGCCCGCTGAGCAACTTCCGCGCCACAGGGGCGATCAGCAGCGGCACGGCCAGCACCACTGCCGTACCCACGGCGGTGGAGCGGAAGATCCCGGCAGCCAGAACTCCCGCCCACGCGCAGCCGACCGTGAGAGCGAGGACCGCCGCGACCTGGATCTGCCAGGCCGTGTCACCCCCCGAGGAGACGGAACGGGCGGGAACGGAGCGCATGGCGAGCACGTCGGTACCGAAGAACAGCGTCAGGATCGCCGCGTTGACGGCGGCGACGGCGAGCGTGAGAGCCACGGCGAGCGCTGCCGACATGGTGAGCTTGGCGACGAGGAGGCTGAGGCGGCGCGGTACGGGTGACCGGGCGGGGGCGAGCGCGGGGTAGCGGAACTCCTGGCCGAAGGCGAGCGCCCCCAGCAGGCCGACGGCGACGGCCGCGGGAGGCAGGAAGAAGACGCCGCCGGACGGCCAGCCTGTGAGCAGTCGCAGGGCGGGGGCCAGAGTGCTCCGGGAGGCCGGGGGGACGCCGACGCCGGTACGGGCGAGCACGAGGGAGATGCACAGCGCCACCGCGATGGCCGTGGCCACGGCGCTCCAGGTGGTCCGGAGACCGAACAGACGGTGCCACTCGTAGCGCAGCGGTGCGACGGGCCCCGGCCGCGGGACGGCGTACAGCCGCGGCGGGAGCTGCGCGGCGGCGCGCGCGGGAGGGCGGACCGGGGACCAGTGGGTCCGGGACTGGGGGGTCTGGAGGGCAACGGCCCCCGCCGCGGGCAGTGTCCTGCTGGAGGCGGTGGGGCGGGTGGAGGCGGTAGGGCGGGTGGAGGCGGTCGGAGAGGTGGAGGAGTCCACGAGAGGTGAGTCGCTGATCGGGATGGTCGGGTCGTCGTCCGACGTCACGGATGGGGGGCCGGAGGCGGCTGTGGACGCGGACACGAGCGCGGGCACGGGCACGGTCGCGGTCGCGGTCGCGGGCACGGTCGCGGGCACGGATTCACCGGCTCCGGAGCAGTCCGTCGTGGACGGGGCGGTGGCTGACGGGAGCACAGCGCGGCGGCCGTCGGCCCGGTCGAGGGGCGCCGGGGAGCCGGCGTCACCCGTATCACCGCTCTCGTCGGTGAGCTGATGCACCAGGATGCCGTTCCGGTAGGCGTGCTCCCCGACCTCCGCGCAGCTGCTGCCGTAGACGGAGACCCGGCCGCCCCCCTCGAGGACGACCTTGAGGGGTCCGTTGCCGCGTTCCGCGCGGCCTGCCTTGCGGGCCTCCTGGGTGAGGACGGACGTGAGCCGTTCCGCGTGCGGAGTCCGGACGGCGACTCGCGGCCGGAGGCGGGTGCGGATGAAGTCCGCCGCGACCTGGTCGGCGACGAGCCGGCCCGCGTCGATGCTGACCACGCGGTCGGCGAGCCTGGCCGCCTCCTCCGCATCGCGCGAGGTGACCAGCACAGCGCCGCCCTGCTGCGCGTAACCGCGCAGCAGCGAATGCAGCCAGCCGGACTCGCGCGGGGGCAGGCCCCGAACGGGCTCGTCCAGAACGAGCGTATGCGGATCCCCCAGAAGTGCGCAGGCGACCCCGAGCCGACGGTCCATGCCGCGGGAAAGGGTCCCCAACCGCTGGTCGGCGAGTCCACTGAGTCCGACGACGTCGAGCACGTCGTCGGCCCGGCCGGCCGGGACCCCGGCGACCGCGGCGAGCATGCGCAGGTGGCCCCGGGCGGTCCGGGCCGGATGGCCGGGCACGTCGCCGAGCAGTACGCCCACCTCGCGGGCGAGGTGGGCGACCCGGTGCACGGGGCGGCCACGGAACAGGGCGATGCCGCGCCCGGGCTGGAGCTGAAGCATCAGCCGCAGCGCGCTCGTCTTGCCCGCACATTCGGGACCGAGCAGCACAGTGACTCGGCCGGGACGGGCCTCGAAGGTGAGGTCGTCGACGGTCAGCTGCTGTGGGTGGCGGCGAGGCAGACTGGTGAGCCCGATGGCCTGGATCATCGCTTCTCCCGCAGGACTCGTGGGGGACGCATCCAGGCAAGATAACGCGACATCTCGGACATTATGCGCAACGCGCCCCGCTTGGCCGAGTCCGTTCCGAAACCGGCCGGCCCCCGTTCGGTCAGATCTCGGGGCGCAGCATCGGCGGATTGAGCAGCGTCGCTCCGCCCGCTTGGAACAGCTGTGCGGGGCGCCCGCCCTGACGGGTCGTCGTACCGCCGGTGGGGACGAGGAAGCCGGGGGTCCCGGTCACCTTCCGGTGGAAGTTGCGCGGATCGAGCGCCACCCCCCACACCGCCTCGTAGACCCTGCGCAGCTCCCCGACGGTGAACTCCGGCGGGCAGAAGGCGGTCGCGAGCGAGGAATACTCGATCTTGGAGCGGGCTCGTTCCACACCGTCGGCGAGGATGCGGTCGTGATCGAAGGCGAGTGGGGCCGTGTGGTCACCGTCGCGCCCCGCGCCGTCACCGAGGAGCACGTCGACCGGGGCCCAGCGGGCACCGCGCGCGTCCCCGCCGGGGGTGGGCGCGGGCAAGTCGGGTGCGAGCGCGAGGTGGGCGACGCTGACCACGCGCATCCGGGGATCGCGCTCGGGATCGCCGTAGGTGGCCAGCTGTTCCAGGTGCGCCCCTGCGGGCCGGCTCCCCTGATCGTGGACCAGCAGCCCGGTCTCCTCCGTGAGTTCGCGCTCCGCTGCCGAGGCGAGGTCTTCGTCCGCACGGACGAAGCCGCCGGGAAGTGCCCACATCCCCTGGTAGGGCGATTCACCACGGCGTACGGCCAGCGCGCAGAGCGCGTGCCTGCGCACTGTGAGCACCACCAGGTCGACGGTGACGGCGAACGGCGGGAAGGCCGACGGATCGTAGGGCATGGCGTGATCATAGTCGTCTCACTGACGATAAAAAGGCTGTTCGCCGGGGCCTTCCGCTCCGCCGTCGGGTCGCCGCCACCTCTCCCGTCCGCGTCAGCCGATGAGTTGAATGCCGTCGGCCGCCTCCTCCACCAGCGCCGTGCCGAGTCTGCTGACCCGGACGGAGAACGGCTCCCCTGCCACTCGCAGACCGCTGAACTCCACCGCGCCCAACGGGGCTGTGCCCAGGGGACGCAGGCAGACCGTGCCGGCCGGGGCGTCCGGGCGTACTCCAGCGAGGGTGGTGAGCAGGTGGACAGCACCGGCCGCGGCCACCGCGGCCGGTCGGCACGCCGCAGGATGCGGGATCGGGGTGCCGCCTTCGCCGCGCTGTGCGGCGGCGTACATCTCGGGCAGCCGCAGCCCGAAGTGCTGCGCCGCGTCGAGCACCCCGCGCAACAGCCCTTCCGCCTCCTGCTCATGGCCCGCCGCGGCGAGTCCCGCCACCGCGGTCACGGATTCCTGAACCCGTACGGCTCCGCTGCGGTGTCCGAACGGATTGTGCCGGGGTTCCCGGCTGTCGAGGCTGCGCAGTCCCCAGCCGGAATCGAGGGCAGGGCCGGCCAGCATCGTGGCCAGGCGCTCGGTCTGCGCTTGACTGAGCAACCCTGCGGCCAGAGTTCCACCGCCGGTCAGGCCCGTGTCCAGCAACTCGACCGCCCCACACCCCAGATGGGGCAGCCCGGCGCCGGTTCTGGTGCGGAGTGCGAACGGCCTGCCGTCTTGCTCGTCCTCGTGCCAGAACTCCTCCTGGAAGCGTCGCCGCAGCTCCGCCGCCCAGTCCCGCAGCTCCCCTCCCCCGTCCCCGCCGCAGGCGTCGAGCAGGTCCGCCCCGAGCAACGCCGCCCGGTGCGCGCTCGCCTGCACCTCGCAGCGGTACGGACCGCCGGGCGCGGGGTCGGGAACGTACACGTCGCCACCGGCCGCGCTGAGCAGCCACTCCAGACAGCGCTGGGCGGCTGGGACCAGCTGCTCGAGGTCGTGCTCGGGCAGACCCCAGCGGCGCGCTTCGGCCAGCACCGCAGGGAAGAGCAGCGTGGCCTCCGTGCCGGTGCAGCTGGGCGGTGCGTACGGTCCGGCGTGCCGCAGCGTCCCGGGGAGACGTCCGGCGTCCCCGCCCGGCTCGGTGAGCTGGCTGCGCGCGAGGGTGCGCAGGGTGCCGGCGGCCAGCCGGGTTCCCAGCGGCAGCAGTATCCGTGCCGCGCGAAGGGATTCCGCGGGGGCGAGAGCGCAGCGCCAGGGAGCGCCGGCGGCGAGGTGCAGGTCCGACGGTGCGGCGGGATCGCGCATCAGCAGCGCGTTCGCGTCATCGAGAGCGACCCGGAAGAGCACCCCGACCCTGCTGTCGTCGCCGTCCGCCCGGGCGTCGTGCCAGGCCCGTGGCGGCCTCGCTGTCCGGGATGCCGGGACCTGAGCCCGGGGCGTACCGCTGGCGCCGCCCGGGCGTGCGTGAACCGCCTCTACGGTGGCCCGGGTCAGCTCCGTACGGAGCACCACCGCGCGGACGGCCCCGGGCGGCAGTTCCCAGTCCCAGCGCAGCAGCCCCGGCCGTGCCCAGCTGGCGTCGGGTGACGGATCGGCGGCGACGGTCGCGCGGAGATCGCCGGATCTCCATGACAGCCCGGAACCGTGTACGGAGGCGGCAAGTTCGGCCCCTGCCCTGCCCACGGCGACGGCGCCGATTTCGGCGAGATCGGTGCCGAGCCGGAGCTCGACCGGCAACCGCACCGTCCGGCCACCGGCGTTGCGCACGGTGATGCGCTCGGTGCCGTCGGCCGACCGCAGCCTTTCGACGGTGACCTCCGGGTCGGGTCCGCTGCCGGCCACGGTCGGCGCCGCGGCGATAAATCTGGCCTGTCCCGCGCCGGTCATGCGTCCCTGCAGCGGGATCGGCTCACGGCCCGCGAGCAGCAACTGGCAGCGGGCGATGACGCGCCGGCCGGCGGAGTAGACCCCCTCCATGCCCGTGCCCGTCAGCTGACCGTTCTCGGCGGAGACCGTGAGGTGGGGTGCGGCGACACAGATCAGGGCGGAGTGGGCCGGCTGGTACCCGGCGGGTGCGCGACCCGTCGAGTGCCGGCCGGCCGACGGGCGGGCATGCCGCTGGCCGGCGCTCACTTCGGGAACCACGCGAAGCTCTGGCGGTGACTCCGGCGGACCGGGTGTGTCCGGCCGGGACGACGCCGGCCGGGACGTCAGCGGCATGAGAGTTCCTCCGCTTCCTCTGTTCTGTGAACGGACCGATACCGGATGGGCGGAATGAGCGGCGACTGCACTGAGGTGAACGCGACGACGCGCGCGCCGGTCACGGGGTGGGCCGGGGCGCAGTGCCGGTACGGCCGCGGCGCACGCCCCGCAGGCGGGCGGTCCACTCCTTCCGCATGCAGCGGCGCAGCGGTTCCGGGTCCATTCCGTCGTTGCACGCGCGGTGAAGGAGCTGGGCGAAGACGTAGCCGGGATCGCTGCGCAGGGCACGGTCCAGCGCGACGCGTGCCGAGGGCTCGTCACCGCCGGACCAGGCGACCCAGCCGGCGAGAGCCAGTGGGGCGGCGGCATGCTCGGAGTAAGGAGCGACGCAACGCCGGGCCAGGGCGCGCCACAGCCGCAGCGCGGGGCCCACCTCCAGCCCTTCCATCCATTCGGCCGCCCCGTCCCGCGTGCTGCGGTCCTGGAGTCCGAGGATCATCGCTGCGGCGTCCTCATCACGGAGGAGTCCGTCGTCGTGCGCGTCGGCGACGGAGGGGGCGCCGGCGTCCGGCACGGCTTCCCGGAACCTCGTCATCAGCCTCTCGGTCAGTTCGAGCGTCTCCGCCCTCACCGCCGCGCAACCGTCCGGGGCGAGCATGCGGGGGACGAGTGCGGCGCTCGCGGAATCGAGCGCCCGTTCCTGCGCCACGGAGGCGGGATGGCCGATCACCCCAAGCCTCCGTTCCAGCTCCCGCAGCGAGCCGCGGACCTGAAGACCCGCATACGCGGCGGCCGCCGCCATCGCCGAGGTGCCGGGGACCGCCAGGGGCTGCCCCGCGGCGGGACAGCAGGCGGAGTCCGGGCAGCAGTAGGACCAGTAGCGGCCGGCGGAAAGGCAGAGCGCCTCGTAGACCGGCATGTCCCGCTCTCCGCAGGCGGTCCGCAGCGACTGGGCGAGTGGGCGCAGCCGCTCCATCACGTCAGGTCCGGTTTCCGCCGTGGCCGGGTCCTGGCAGAGGTAGACGATGGCCCCGTCCGGCCGGTCGCCCGCCTTCACATTGCCCTCCAGACAGGCGGCGATCTGGGTGGAGACAGCTCCCCATTCCTCGGGAGCCGACGGGATGCCGATCCGGATCCGGCCGCCGAAGCGTCCGCGCTCCCCGTGCAGGGCCACGACCACGATGGAGTCGTCGGGGTGAAAGCCCAGCAGATAGGGAAGGGCGTCGGCCAGCTCCGCAGGGCCCCGCAGGGCGATTTCGCTCCTGGCCTCGGGAGGCGCGTGGTCCGGGACCCGGTCGTTTCCGAAGTGTGCACTGTCACGCTGTGTCATGCCCCGACAGTGACGGAAACCGACGGGCCGTATCAGGACTTATCCACAGCAAGCGCCGTTCATCATCCCTGATACTTTTCACATCGAAAGCCGCTTATCCACAGGACGCATTCGTCGGATGCCGAGGCATCCGGTTGCATGGGGGCATGAACGACACAGAGCTTCGCTCCGCGGCCGACGCCGTCCTCTCCCGTCTTGTCGGCGACCCGGGTGTTCCGGCGGGGGCCGCCCGGCTGCGTGCGGACCAGTTCCGGGCGATCGAGGCACTGGTGGTCGAGCGGCGGCGGACTCTGGTGGTCCAGCGCACGGGCTGGGGCAAGTCGGCGGTGTACTTCGTGGCGACCGCACTGCTGCGGGCCGGCGGCGGTGGACCGACCGTCATCGTCTCGCCGCTGCTGGCTCTGATGCGCAACCAGGTAGCGGCAGCCGAGCGGGCCGGGATCCGTGCCCGCACGATCAACTCCGCGAATATGGAGGAGTGGGAGGCGATCGAGGGGGAGGTCGCCGCAGGCGTGGTGGACGTCCTGCTCGTGAGCCCTGAGCGGCTCAACAATCCGGACTTCCGGGATCAGGTGCTGCCGAAGCTCACCGCCGCCACCGGGCTGCTCGTCGTGGACGAAGCCCACTGCATCTCCGACTGGGGCCATGATTTCCGGCCCGACTACCGCCGGCTGCGCACCATGCTCGCCGAGCTGCCGGCAGGCGTACCCGTGCTGGCCACCACGGCCACTGCCAACGCCAGGGTGACGGCGGATGTCGCCGAGCAGCTCGGCACGCACGCACCGGAGGACGGCTCCGGCCGGGACACGTCCGGAGAGGGCGCGCTGGTGCTGCGAGGGGCGCTGGAGCGGGACAGCCTCAGCCTCGGCGTACTCAGGCTCCCCGACGCGGCCAACCGGATGGCCTGGCTG
>NZ_JBOHCV010000567.1:0-6250 GCF_050698815.1 Streptomyces sp. | reverse complement strand
CGAGAACTGACGTGATCATTTCGTCAACGGTGAGTGATCCGTAGTGCTCGGCGACGTGCGCCGGCACTTCCCACTCAGGTGTTCGCCAGGGCCGCCCCGGGTGCCGCGCCAGCCCGTCCGTCGAGAGCTGCTCGAACCCGAACCTGTCCGCGATCTCTTGGGCAACGGTCGTCTTACCGACGTTCGACGTCCCCCCGATCAGCACCACCCGCACATCGCGCATGCCGACGACCTTACTGATCGTTTCAGGAAGGGGCACGCAGTCGTCCAACTCGCCCCCGGAACACCGCACGCCAGGAACAAGTGATCTCCGATCACGCGATGGGACGCCTCGCCTACGCGGAGTATCGGAAGGGCGGTACGGGCCGACGGGAGCACTGAGGGCCACGGACGCGGACGGGTCAGGCACCGTGAGCGTACGGCGCGTCACCCGGTTGGCCGTACGATGGCGCGGTGCTGGTCAAGTGGATGCGCTGCACCGTCATGGACCGTCGGGGGTTCGAGCGGGGTCAGCGGAGGTGGGCGGGGCTCCTCGGCGAGCCGGGATTCCGGGGGCAGGGCGGCGGCTGGAGCCGTGCCCGCGAAGGAGTGGCGCACCTCTTCGGGTTCTGGGAGAGCCGCGCCTTCTACGACTCCTTCATGGCCCGCTCGCACGACCGGCTGCACGCCGCGCAGGCCGGCACGTACAAGGACATGCGGGTACGCCTCTTCGAGTACCGCTTCGACGTGAAGACCGGTTTCCGGCCGGTCTTCACGGACGCCGATCTGCTGCGGGTCGCGCACTGCCGGGTGCGCGGTGACCGTATCGAGCACTACACGCTGATGCAGGAGAAGGTGTGGAACCCGGCGATGGCCGGTTCCCCCGGGATGCTGCGCGGGATCTTCGCCCAGGCCCAGGCCGAGGACGAGTTCATGGTGCTCTCGATGTGGAACTCGGCGGCCGAGCACGGAAAGTACCGCACGGAGAGGGTGGAGCGGCTCGCGCTCCGCGCCCAACTGGGAGCGGATGTGACCGGAATCGCCGGAGACGTGATCGACCTTGAGTCTTCCTGGACCGTGTGACCCCTGAAGTCACCCTAGAGTGGCCATATGGCACGACCCCGTCGCATTGTCCTGGTCCGGCACGGAGAGTCGGAGGGGAACCACGACGAGAGCATCTACGAACGGCTGCCCGACCACGCCCTGGCGCTGACCGAGCGAGGGCTGCGGCAGGCCGAGGCGACCGGAGAGCGGCTGCGGAAGACCTTCGGGCGGGAGCGGGTCTCCGCGTACGTCTCGCCCTACCGGCGCACGCACCAGACCCTCGCCGCCCTCGGGCTCGAACCGGCACTGCTGCGGGTCCGGGAGGAACCGCGGCTGCGGGAGCAGGACTGGGGGAACTGGCAGGACCGGGAGGACGTGCGGAAGCAGAAGGCGTACCGGGACGCCTACGGGCACTTCTTCTACCGTTTCGCCCAGGGTGAGTCCGGCGCGGACGTCTATGACAGGGTGGGCGCCTTCCTGGAGAGCCTGTGGCGCAGCTTCGAGCGGCCCGACCACCCGCCCAACGTCCTGATCGTCACGCACGGACTGACGATGCGGCTGTTCTGCATGCGCTGGCTGCACTGGTCGGTGGCGGAGTTCGAGTCGCTCTCGAACCCCGGAAACGCGGAGACGCGTACGCTGGAACTAGGAAAGGACGGGCATTACCACCTCGACCGTCCCTTCGAGCAGTGGCGCACACCTCGTCCTTATGGCCCCAGCAGTGAGAGTCGTACGCGATGAGCGCCGCACCCCACGATCTCGTCCACGGTGAGCAGCTGGACCGTGCCCTCGCAAGCCTGCACGGCCTGCGGGTGGGGGACGCCTTGGGCGCACAGTTCTCCCTTCCCGGCAATCGCCCGCTGCTGCGGCAGCGTCGGCTCCCGGCCGGTCCCTGGCGGTGGACCGACGACACCGAGATGGCCTGTTCGATGGTGGCGGTGCTGGACGCGCACAGGGGCGTCGAGCAGGACGCGCTGGCCGCCGCCTTCGCCGAGCATCACGACGACCAGCGGGAGTACGGGCCCGCCGTGCACCGCATGCTGCGGCAGATCCGGCAGGAGGGTGCGGACTGGCGGGAGCTGGCCGGTGCCCTCTTCGACGGTCGCGGGTCGTGGGGGAACGGGGCGGCGATGCGGGCCGCTCCGCTCGGCGCCTGGTTCGCCGGCGACCCCCTCCGGGCCGCGGAGCAGGCCGAACTCTCCGCCCGTGTCACCCATCAGCACCCTGAGGCGGTCGCCGGCACCGTGGCTGTGGCGGTCGCCTCGGCACTGGTGGCGGGCGGGGGAGCGGCAACCACCCCGGGGGAGCGGCGCCCGCAGTCGGCGCCGGCCGGCGAGCTGCTGCTGGAGCGCGTGCTGGAGGTGGTGCCGCGCAGCGCCGTAGCGGCAGGACTGCGGCGGGCGGGGGACATGCTCGACTACGGCGACGTGGAGACCGTCGCGGCAGTGCTCGGATGCGGCCGGCGTACGAGCGCGCACGACACGGTGCCGTTCACCCTGTGGGCCGCGGTCCGGCACCTGGGCGACTACGAGCAGGCGTTGTGGACGACCGCGCGGGCGGGCGGTGATGTGGACACCACGTGCGCCATCGTCGGCGGGATCGTCGCGTCGGGCACCGGGAGCGACGGCGACGCCACGGCAGCCGCACCGCCCCCGGAGTGGGCCGCGCGCACCGAACCGTTGCCTGCCTGGGTGTGGCCGGCGGGAGGCCCGGAGAACTCAACGACGCCCGGGACGCCAGGAGTTCCGCCACCATGACCTCCGGACCCTGGTGTCCCACGCCGGTGGAGCCGTCGCGCTCCGCGGACCGAGGCCGCCCCGCCCCGTCGGGAGCGCGTGGTTGGCGCTACGCTGACTCCGCCATGCCGTACCAGCCCCCCACTCACCGCGTCGAGCGATCGATGCGCGCCACCAGCGATGCCAGAGTCATCGCCGGAATCGATGAGGTCGGCCGGGGAGCGTGGGCAGGACCGGTGACGGTGTGCGCGGCCATCACCGGACTGCGCCGGCCGCCGGAAGGTCTCACCGACTCCAAGCTCCTCACGGTCAAGCGGCGCACCGAGCTCGCGGCGGTACTGGACGGCTGGGTCTCGGCACACGCCCTGGGCCACTCCTCGCCGGACGAGATCGACGAATGGGGCATGACGGCCGCGCTGCGGCTGGCCGCGGTACGCGCGCTCGAGGCACTCCCCGTACAGCCGGACGCGGTCATTCTCGACGGCAACCACGACTATCTCGGGGCGCCCTGGCGGGTGCGTACCGTGATCAAGGGAGACCAGTCGTGTGTCTCCGTGGCGGCCGCTTCCGTGCTGGCCAAGGTGAGACGGGACGCGCTGATGGCCGAACTCGGAGCCGACCACGCCGACTTCGCCTTCGAGGACAACGCCGGCTATCCGTCGCCCGTACACAAGACCGCCCTGCGGGCACAGGGGCCCACGCCGCACCACAGGCTGTCGTGGGCCTTCATGGACGCGCTGCCGCGCTGGCGGCATCTGAAGCGCACCCGGATCGATCCGGCCGAGCTGAACGATCCCGCCGAACAGATCGGCCTGTTCTGAACGCGCCGGCACAAGGCTCATGACGTGCCGGGCGAACCCGATGACGACACCCGTACCGACGTTTGGTAGACATCACCCCATGCCTCTCACCCCCGAGGAGCCACAGATTCACGAGAGTGTCCCGGGCAGCCGCAGCACATCGGCCACGACCCGAACTCCGCAGGTCTCCCTCACCGCAGCACCCATTCCCGGCCCCCGCGCCTCCGCCCGTCCCGCGCCTCCGCGCGCGGACAGCAAGGGACCCACTCCCGGTCGGCCCGGCACCGGGCGCACCGGCAGCGCACCGGCGCAGCGCGGCTCGACCGCCGATCTCGATCCGGCTCCCGCTCCCGGTCCCGTCGAGCGGATTCACCTGGTCGCCGCCACCGACGACACGGCCGTGGACGTCGCGGACGAGACCGTCGACGAACTGCTCGACGACGGCAGCGCGCCGGGTGACGTCCTCGTCGTCACCACCGGCGAGCAGCACCCCTGGGCCCAGCACGAGCTCTCCTTCGGAGAGGACGCCTATTGGCGTCAACTCGCCGACGGCGAGGACGTCTTCTGTGTGCCCGCCGACGCGCTCTCCCGTGTCACTCCGCGAGCGGTCGTGGTCCTGGCTGTCAACGGCGGCACCGACACGCAGGCCGCCGCGGCGCTGCCCGCCGCGCTGGCGAAGGCGGCTGGCCGGCTCATCGTCTGCGGCGATCCGGAGCGGCTGCGCGCCCTGCTGTGATGCTGTGACTGCCTGTGCGAACACCGCCGCGAACTCCACCGTGATCAGCCCTGCACGGCCAGCACCAGCGGCAACACCCTCTCTGCGCCTGCCTCCCGAAGCAGCCGCGCGGCCACCGCGAGGGTCCACCCGGTCTCGGTGAAGTCGTCCACCAGCAGCACCGGGCCGCCGCCGGCCGCGACCGACTCGGCCAAGGGCGGTGGGAGCGTCAGCGCACCGAAGAGCGCGCGGAGCCGCTGTGCTCCGTTGCTGCGTGGGGGAACTGTCACCGGCAGCTCCTCCGCGTAGGCCACTGTGCCGAGCAGGGGCATACGGCCGACCGCGGAGATCCGTTCGCCCAGCGAGCGCACCAGCTCCGGACGTGCCCGCGAAGCGACCGTGACCACGCCGACCGGGCGGGCCGGCGCGTCCGGGTCTCCGGAGGCCCAGCCACCGGGCGCCTTGGCCCAGTCGGCCAGCACCGTCACAGCGGCCTCGACCACGTCCTCGGGCACCGGCCCGTCGTCCGCCTGGGGAGCCAGCAGCGGGCGCAGCCGGTTCCCCCAGCCGATGTCCGACAGCCGCCCCAGCGCGCGACCCGTGGCGGCCTGCTGACCGGCTGCTATGCGTCCCTTCAACGGCACGCCGACGGCCGGCAGTCCAGTGGGCCACATTTTCCGCGGTTCCACCTCCACACCCGGCCGGCGCAGTTCGCCACGCGCCGCGTCCAGCGTGGCTCCCGAGACGTCAGCGGTGAACCGCGCCCCCGCGCAGTTGTCGCAGCGTCCGCAGGGGGTGGCCTCCTCGTCGTCCAACTGCCGCCGCAGGTACCACATCCGGCACTCCGTGGTCGCCGCGTAGTCCCGCATGGCCTGCTGCTCGGCGTCCCGCTGCCGGGCCACCCAGGCGTACCGGTCCGCGTCGTAGGACCACGGCTGACCGGTGACGGTCCAGCCGCCCCGCACCCGGCGTACGGCACCGTCCACGTCCAGCACCTTGAGCATCGTCTCCAGCCGCGACCGGCGCAGCTCGACCCGGGGCTCCAGCGCGGGCAGCGACAGCGGGCCGTCCGCCGACCTCAGCACCTCGAGGGTCTGCCGCACCTGGTCCTCGGCGGGGAAGGCGAGGGAGGCGAAGTAGCGCCAGATCGCCTCGTCCTCGGGCCCCGGCAGCAGCAGTACCTCCGCGTGCTCCACACCACGGCCCGCCCGCCCCACCTGCTGGTAATAGGCGATGGGGGAGGAGGGGGAACCGAGATGGATGACGAAACCCAGGTCGGGTTTGTCGAATCCCATCCCCAGCGCCGATGTGGCCACCAGAGCCTTGACCCGGTTGGCCAGCAGGTCGCTCTCCGCCGCCTCCCGCTCGGAGTTCTCGGTCCTGCCGGTGTAGGAGGCCACGGAGTGTCCGCGGCCGCGGAGGAACGCCGCCACCTCCTCCGCCGCCGCGACCGTCAGCGTGTAGACGATCCCGGAACCCGGCAGCTTCTCCAGATGGTCGGCGAGCCACGCCAGGCGGTGTGCCGCGTCGGGCAGCCGCAGCACGCCCAGGCTGAGGCTCTCCCGGTCCAGGGGGCCGCGCAGCACGAGCGCCGCGTCACCACCCTCGCCCGCGTCGTCGTCGCCGGACCGGGTGCCCGTGTCGAGCTGCTCGGCCACGTCGGCGGTCACCCGGGCGTTGGCGGTGGCAGTGGTGGCCAGCACCGGCACCCCCACCGGCAGTCCGGCCAGCATGGTGCGCAGCCGACGGTAGTCGGGCCGGAAATCGTGGCCCCAGTCGGAGATGCAGTGTGCCTCGTCGACGACCAGCAGCCCCAGCCGTGCCGCCAGGCCCGGCAGCACGTCGTCACGGAATCCCGGGTTGTTGAGCCGCTCCGGGCTGATCAACAAGACGTCGACCTGGTCCGAGCGCAGTTCGTCCTCGATACCACTCCACTCCTCGAGATTCGCCGAGTTGATCGTCCGAGCTGTGATACC
>NZ_JBOHCV010000566.1:0-7620 GCF_050698815.1 Streptomyces sp. | reverse complement strand
GCCCGGGACCGTACCGCTCCGGCCCGCCCCGGCCGTACGGCAGGATGTGCCCCATGACGCGTACGCACTCACCGGACCCCGACGCCGCTCCCGTAAGGCCGACCGAGCAGGACGAGGTCGCTGCCGCCGGCAGCGAGCTGCTCGGGGGCCCCGCGGGGCGGCGGGTGGCACCGGGGCCTGCCGGCTGGTGGTCGCCGGTGCGGGTGGTGGTGCTGCTCGCGGTGGGCATGTTCGCGCTGGGCATGGTGCAGAAGGTGCCCTGCTACAACGGGGCCTGGTTCTCGGGGAAGACCAGTCAATACGTACGTGCGTGCTATTCCGATATCCCGCACCTTTTCGCCGGGCGCGGCTTCGCCGACGGACTCGTGCCCTACTTCGACCGCATCCCCCACAGCGTCTCGGGCGGCATGACCTATCTCGAATATCCAGTGCTGACAGGCGCGTTCATGCAGGTCGCCGCCTGGCTGACCCCGGGCGGCGACCTCCAGCACCGCGAGCAGCTGTACTGGATGGTCAACGCCGGGATGCTGATGGCCTGCGCAGCCGTCCTCGTCGCCTGTGTCGCCCGTACGCACCGCCGCCGCCCGTGGGACGCCCTCCTAGTGGCGCTCGCGCCCGCCCTCGCGCTCACCGCGACCATCAACTGGGACCTGCTGGCCGTCGCCCTGACCGCCGCCGGAATGCTGCTGTGGGCACGCAGCCGCCCACTCGCCTCCGGTGTGCTGATCGGACTGGCGACCGCCGCCAAGCTCTACCCGGCGCTGCTGCTGGGCCCGCTCCTCGTGCTGTGCTGGCGAGCCGGGCGCCAACGGGAGTTCGGAGCGGCGCTGGGCGGCGCCGTCGTGTCCTGGCTGTGCGTCAACGTGCCGGTGATGCTGCTGGCACCGCAGGGCTGGTCCAAGTTCTACAGCTTCAGCCAGGAACGGCCCGTCGACTTCGGCTCACTCTGGCTTGTCATCTCCCAGCGCACCGGCAACCCCCTCGAGGACGCCAACCTCTACGCGATGGTGCTGATGGCGCTCGGCTGCGCCGGCATCGGCGCACTGGCCCTGTGGGCGCCGCGCCGTCCGCGCCTGGCCCAGCTCTCCTTTCTCGTGATCGCCCTCTTCGTCCTGACCAACAAGGTCTACTCACCGCAGTACGTCCTGTGGCTGATTCCGCTCGCCGCCCTGGCCCGCCCCAAATGGCGGGACTTCCTGATCTGGCAGGCGTGCGAGGTCGTGTACTTCCTCGGCATCTGGCTCTACCTCGCCTACACCGGCAGCGGCGACAAGCATCAGGGCCTGCCCCCCGAGGGCTACCAGTTGGTGATCCTGGTCCATCTGCTCGGCACGCTCTACCTGTGCGCCGTAGTGGTGCGGGACGCCCTGCGGCCGGAGCGGGACGTCGTCCGCGTGGACGGATCGGACGATCCCTCGGGCGGAGTACTGGACCGGGCACCCGATGTCTTCGCGCCGGGCCGCAGCCGGCTGCGGCACAAGCACGCCGCCCGGTTCGAGGGCACGTACGTGCGCTGGGGTACACCGACGCACTGAGCGGCCGGCCCGATGGTGCCGCTGGTTTCACGTGAAACACTCGCCTGAAACACCGGGCCGCCGGACCGGCCGCGCATGTGTGAAGCTGGGGCCATGAGCGTTGTCGGTGATCTCCGCACCCTGCTGCGCTTCCCCGACTTCCGGCGCCTGCTCACGGTGCGGCTGCTCTCCCAGCTCGCCGACGGCGTCTATCAGGTCGCACTCGCCGCCTACGTCGTCTTCTCTCCCGAGAAGGAGACCTCGCCCGCCGCCATCGCCTCCGCGATGGCCGTCCTGCTGTTGCCGTACTCGCTGCTGGGACCGTTCGCCGGCGTACTTCTCGACCGGTGGCGTCGCCGGCAGGTCCTGCTCTACGGCAATCTGCTGCGGGCCGTACTGGCCGCGGGCACTGCGGCACTGGTGCTGGCCGATGCGCCGACAACGCTCTTCTACCTCTCCGCCCTCTCCGTCACCGCCATCAACCGCTTCATCCTCGCCGGACTCTCGGCCGCACTGCCCCGGGTCGTGGACGAGGAGCGGCTGGTGATGGCCAACTCCCTCTCCCCGACCGCCGGAACCCTCGCGGCCACCGCGGGCGGCGGCCTCGCCTTCGCCGTGCGGCTCGCCGTCCCCGAGGGTGGTGGCGGGGCCAACGCGTTGATCGTGAGCGTCGGCGCGGTGCTGTACCTGGTGGCCGGGATCGCCGCGCTACGGATCGGCCGGGACCGGCTGGGCCCCGGCCCGGCGCCCGCGGCGCACCGGCTGCCGGCCGCGCTGGCCAGCACCGTCCGCGGCCTCGTCGCCGGGCTGCGGCACCTGCGCGAACGCCGCACCGCCACCTACGCGCTGGCCGCCATGACGCTGATGCGGTTCTGCTACGGCGCTCTGACGGTGATGGTCCTGATGCTGTCCCGCTACGCCTGGGGCGGCGAGGGGAACGCGGGGAAGATGGGAGGCGCCGTACAGGCCGCCGATCCGGGCGCGGGCCTGAAAGTGCTCGGGCTCGCGGTGGCCGCCTCGGGTCTCGGGTACTTCGCCGCAGCCGTCATCACACCGTGGGCTGTGGAGCTGGCCGGCCGGTTCGGGTGGCTGGCCCTGTGCGCGGCGGCGGCGGCCGTACTGGAACCCGCGCTCGGACTGACCTTCGCGCCGGTGCCGATTCTCCTCTCGGCCTTCGTCCTGGGGCTCGTCACGCAGGCATCGAAGATCACCGCCGATACGGCAGTGCAGTCCACGGTCGATGACGCTTTCCGTGGCCGGGTCTTCTCCCTCTACGACATGCTCTTCAACGTCGCCTTCGTCAGCGCAGCGGGCGTCGCCGCCCTGATACTGCCGCCGGACGGGCGCTCGGCCGTGCTGGTGGTGACCGTGGCGGTGATCTACGCGGGCGTCGCCGCCGCGATGTTTCACGTGAAACGGTCCACGTGAAACAGACCACGTGGAACAGACCACCAGAAGCGACCGCTAACTCTGAGCGGCCCACCACTCCTTGAGCGCGGCGACCGCCTCGTCGTGCTCCATCGGGCCGTGCTCCAGGCGCAGCTCCAGCAGATACTGGTACGCCTTGCCGACCAACGGGCCCGGCCGCACGCCGAGCACGTTCATGATGTCGTTGCCGTCCAGGTCCGGGCGGATGGCATCCAGTTCCTCCTGCTCCTGGAGGCGCCCGATCCGCGCCTCCAGGCCGTCGTACGCACCCGCCAGCGCACTCGCCTTCCGCTTGTTCCGCGTCGTGCAGTCCGACCGGGTCAGCAGGTGCAGCCGCGACAACAGCGGCCCCGCATCCCGTACATAGCGGCGCACCGCGGAGTCGGTCCACTCGCCCGTGCCGTAGCCGTGGAAGCGCAGATGCAGCTCCACCAGCCGGGAGACGTCCTTCACCAGCTCGTTGGAGTACTTCAGCGCCGTCATCCGCTTCCTGGTCAGCTTCGCGCCCACCACCTCGTGGTGGTGGAAGGAGACCCGGCCGTCCCGCTCGAAGCGCCGCGTCTTCGGCTTGCCGATGTCGTGCAACAGCGCGGCGAGCCGCAGCGTCAGATCCGGGCCGTCCTGCTCCAGGGCCATGGCCTGTTCCAGCACGGTCAGCGAGTGCTCGTAGACGTCCTTGTGTCGGTGGTGCTCGTCCCTTTCCAGCCGCAGCGCGGGAATCTCGGGCAGCACCCGGTCCGCCAGCCCGGTGTCCACCAGCAGCCGGATGCCCTTGCACGGGTGGGCGGAGAGCAGCAGCTTGTTCAGCTCGTCCCGCACCCGTTCGGGCGAGACGATGCCGATCCGGTCGGCCATCGACGTCATCGCGCCGATGACGTCGTCCGCGACCGTGAAGTCCAGCTGCGCGGCGAAGCGCGCCGCCCGCATCATCCGCAGCGGATCGTCGGAGAAGGACGCCTCCGGCGCCCCGGGGGTACGCAGCACCCGGCGGGCCAGATCCTCCAGGCCGCCGTGCGGGTCGATGAAGGTCTTCTCCGGCAGCGCCACCGCCATCGCGTTCACCGTGAAGTCACGGCGGACCAGGTCCTCCTCGACGGAGTCTCCGTAGGCCACCTCGGGCTTGCGCGAGGTGCGGTCGTAGGCCTCCGAGCGGTAGGTGGTGACCTCCACCTGGAAGGCGCGTGTCACGCCCTCCTCCCGTGCCGTCTTCCGGCAGCCCACCGTGCCGAAGGCGATGCCGACCTCCCACACCGCGTCGGCCCAAGGTCGCACGATGCGCAGCACGTCCGCGGGACGGGCGTCGGTGGTGAAGTCCAGGTCGTTGCCGAGCCGTCCCAGCAGTGCGTCCCGGACCGAGCCGCCGACCAGTGCCAGGCGGAAGCCGGCCTGCTGGAAACGGCGGGCGAGGTCGTCGGCGACGGGGGAAACCCGCAACAGCTCGCTCACCGCGCGGCGCTGCGCCGCGCTGAGCTGCTCGGATGCGGGTGGCGTCGGCTGGATGTCATCGTTGGCGTTCGGCACGACAGCACAGGGTACGTTGCCGCCGTGCTGCGCCGCCTCGCACCTGGTCACACCGCCGGCTGATCATGTGACGTACACCGCGGCACTTCACCCCTCGGGACATCGTTACCATCAGGGGTTCAGGAACCAGATCCACCCCCATCCATGACGACACGACGGGACGGACGAGCGCGTGGCCGAGGCGGCTGAGTACCAGGGCACTCCGACCGCTCCCGTCCGCCGTTGGCCGCGGCGCACCGCGGCCGGGCTGCTCGCCGCCGCCCCGTTGCTCGGCGGTCTCCTCCCGCTTCCCGCCGCGTCCGCGGCCTCCGCCGTGACAGCCGGGCAGGCGCCGGCCACGGCGCAGACGCAGACGCAGGCCCGGACGCAGGCCAGGACGCAGACCGGGGCGCCGGCTCAGACGCAGCAGACCGCCGGCCGTGCCGGCACCGGCTCCCGCACCGCGGGCATCTCCATCCGCACCCTCTCGCCCGCCACCCCGCAGAAGGGCGACACCCTCACCCTCACCGGCACGGTCACCAACAACGGCCGCATCCCCATCACCGACGGCCGCATCGGTCTCCGCATCGGTCCCGGCGGAGGCAGCCGCAGCGGCCTCGAGCAGGCCGCCGGGCGGACCGCGTATGTGGCCGGCGCCGACGGCACCGAGGTGCGCGGCAAGGGAGCGAAGGCCAAGACCGGCAGCATGCGGCCCGACACCCGCCGCACCTTCCGGCTCAAGGTGCCCGTCAGTGCCCTGAAGATGAGCTCGTCCGGCGTGTACCAGTTGGGTGTCACGCTGACGGGACAGACGCGGGCGCGTCCGTACGACCAGATTCTCGGCATCGAGCGCAGCTTCCTGCCCTGGCAGACCTCCGACCCGGACAAGAAGACCGGGATGACCTACCTGTGGCCGCTGATCTCCTCCGCCCACCTCACCGCGCGTACCCAGTCCGACGAACAGCAGACCGCCGTCTTCCGCAACCGTGACCTCGCCCAGGAACTCGCGCCCGGCGGGCGGCTCCAGCAGCTTGTCGCACTGGGCAAGGACCTGCCGATCACCTGGATCATCGATCCTGACCTGCTGGCCAGCGTCGAGGCGATGACCGAGCGCTACCGGGTGCAGAAGAAGGGCGGCGGCACGGTCGCGGGCAAGGGCCAGAAGTACGCGAAGCAGTGGCTCATGGACCTGCAGGACGCGGTGAAGGGTGAAGAGGTCGCCGCGCTGCCGTTCGCCGACCCGGACCTGGCCTCGCTCGCCCACCGGGGCAGGAACGTGCCGGGCGCCCTGAGCAATCTGGGCTCGGCCACCGAGCGCGGCGCCCTGACCGTGCGGAACGTGCTGCACACCGAGCCCAGCACGGAATACACCTGGCCGGTGGAGGGCGCCGTGGACTCCGGCATCGTGGACGTGGCCACCTCCGCCGGCGCCCACAACGTCATCGCCCGCAGTGACAGCCTCCGCGACACCGCCCTCTCCTACTCACCGACCGCCGCCCGCCCCATCGGCGGCGGCACCACCGCCCTGGTGGCCGACGCCGGTCTGTCCCAGGCCTTCGAGGGCGACCTGAGCCGTACCGGCGCGACATCGAAGGCCGTGCAGCGGTTCCTGGCCGAGAGCCAGACGATCAGCGCACAGGTGCCCACCAGGCAGCGCAGCGTCCTCGTCGCTCCGCAGCGGACGCCGACCGCCGCCCAGGCCCGGGCGATGGCGCTGGCGCTCAGCTCGCTGCAGAAGGACGGGCGCTGGACGGAGGGGACCGACCTCTCGGAGACGGCCGAGGCCAAGCCCGACCCCGGTGCGAACAGGCGACTGCCGAGCAGCCGCCTGTACCCGGCCTCGCTGCGCAAGCAGGAGATCCCCGCCGAGGCGTACCGACAGGTGCAGAGCACCAACGGAGTCGTGGAGGACTTCCAGGAGATCCTGACCGAGGCCGACCGCGTGGTGACGCCGTTCGGCAGCGCCATAGAGCGTGGGCTGTCCAACTCCTGGCGCGGCGACCCGGAGGCCGCCGGGAACTACCGTGCCGGGGTGCGCGCCTACCTGGTGGGGCTGACCAAGAAGGTGAGCCTGATCCAGAAGTCCCCCATCACGCTGTCGGGACGCAGCGCGACGATCCCGGTGACGGTGAAGAACAACCTGGTGCAGGGAGTCGACGGGCTGGAGCTGCGGCTGAAGTCCAGCCGCCGCATCGGCCTGGACGTCGGCAAACCGCAGCCGGTGAAGGTCGACGGCGGGCACGCCCAGTCGGTGAAGTTCGAGGCGACCGCGAAGGCCAACGGCCGCTCGAATGTGGAGGCGCAGCTCTACACGAAGGACGGCAAGCCCTACGGGAAGCCCATGGAGTTCCGGGTCAACGTCACCTCGATCACCTCGACGGTGCTGCTCGTCATCGCGGGCGGTGTGCTGCTCGTGGTGCTGGCCGGAGTCCGGATGTATGTGACGCGCAAACGCAGGAGCGGCCCGGCCTCCAGCGCGGACGGCACGGACGGCGATACGGACGAGGACGGCACCGACGAGAGCACGAACGGCGAACCGGACAGCGACCCGGACACCGGCAGGGACGGCGGCACGGGCCCGGACCCCGGCGCCCACGACACCGGCCGGGGCAGCGGGAGCGTGCCGGGCACGGGTGAGAAAGTGGACCGTTGAGTCAGCTTTGCGAGCAGGGGCAGGGGTAGCTAGCGATGAACGCGCCGCACGACGGTGACCAGGGCCGGACCCCCGCCGACAGCTCGCCGCCGCCGGAGGATCCGTACGAGCGGGGCGGGTACCCGCACGACCCGTATCCGGACCGAGACCCGGCGACCGTCCAGATCGCCGGTGCCGTCGGCCCGCGTGGCCAGGCGTCCGACGGGGAGGACGGAAGGGACCGGGACGGGCGTCCGGACGAGAGCCACGACAGCGGCGACGACCGCGGCCAGGACGTCCGTCGCGGCCCGGACGACGCCTTCGCGCACCTCTTCCGCGACCAGGGCCACCAGCAGCCCGCCACACCGCCACAGCCCCGCACCGAGAGCGCCCCCGGCCCGCAGACGTCCCCGGGCGGCGGCACCGGCGCGGCACCCTCGCAGCCGCTCCCGGAGCTGCGAAAGGGACCGGACCCGGAACCGGAGCCGAAGCCGGGCCAGGGCCCCGGCTTCGAGGCGGCGCACCCGGCATCCGCCGAGGCCACCC
>NZ_JBOHCV010000565.1:0-9129 GCF_050698815.1 Streptomyces sp. | reverse complement strand
ACGCCCTTGCCGATCCGGGCCGCGTCGTTGAAGCCGGTGCCGCCGCTGGTCTTCTTCGGCGGTCCCTGCGGCAGTTGCGCGTCCACGCCGCCCGCGCCGAGTTCGGGCTCGGACTGGGCGGGGGTGGCGCCCTTCTTCAGCTGCTTCTCCACCCCGTACGTCAGCTCCAGGGGCCAGCGGGCCGCGTCCGAGCCCTTCGCGCCCTTCGCGCCCTGCGCGCTGATCCGTTCGACCGACAGCAGATAGCGGCCGGCGCCCTCGTCACAGGTACCGTTCTCGCCCGCACCGCCTGGGATGCGGCTGACACCGGAGACGAGCGGCTCGCCGCCCTCGTCCTGCCCGAAGTGCTCGGTGCTCGACTCGCAGCCCGTGCCGGCCCCGGCCCCGGTCAGCTCCGTACGCAGCCCGTCGAGCTCATCGACGGACGAGCCCGGCTTCGGCACGACGGTGGCGGCGAAGCCGGTGGTCGAGGCGCGGTCCATCCGGACCCGGTACCAGCGCTTCTCGCCCGGCCCGATGGTGTCCAGATACTGCCCCGGCCGGCTGCTCAGCGCCGCCGCGTCCCCGGCCTCCGCCCCGCCCTGGATCTCCTTGCCCCGGAACCGGTAGCCGTCCACGGAGAGTTGGCCGGCGCGCTGCAACTGGCGGGCGAGCGCGGCCGCGTCCGGTGCGTCGTAGTACGAGCCGCTGCCCGCCCGCGCCACGCACTCCAGTTCCTGACGGGCCTTGCCGCGCACCTGGAAGCCGATCGCGTCGATCCGCAGGTCGATGCCCCGCTTCGTCAACTCCTCGGCCACCTCACAGGGTTCGGGAGCGCCGCAGTTGTCCTCGCCGTCGGAGATCAGCACGATGGTGCGCTGCCCGGTCGCGCCCGCTGGAACCTTCGGCAGGTCCTGGGCGGCCTTGCGCAGCGAGTACCCGATCGGTGTGTCGCCCCGGGGCCGCGCCTTCGCCACGGCGTCCTTGATGCCGGCCCGGTCCAGCGGCGCCACGGGCTCGGCGAGCCGGGTGTCGGTGCACCCCCGCTGCTTCTCGGAGCCGTAGAGGCGCAGCCCTGTCGGGTAACCGTCGGGCAGGCTGTCGACGACGGCGCCGACAGCCTTACGGGCCGCGGTGATGCGCGTACCGCCCGAGCCGTCCTTGTCGGCCATCGACCCCGACGAGTCCAGCAGCATCACCATGGAGCTGTTGCCTTCTGCAACGGTCTTCGGGGCGGAAGCCGCAGGCACGGCCGCGAGTAGTGCGAACAGCACACCAGCCGCCACGCCTCCCGCCGCCATCCCCGTCAGTCGGCTCTTCCCGCTCGATCGACCGCCCGCTGATCCCATGCCCATCCGTCCCCCTCGCACGCAGTGGTGCCCGGCCTGGCTTTGCATGAGCAGCCTAGAGCTTTGCTCTCGCACACGACAAGGGGAGGATCGTCACGGAACAGCAACGAGGCCCCCGCCGCCGAGCGGCCAGGGCCTCGTTGTCTTCGCTGTCGCTGTCTTGCTGTACGCGAACGCTTGTGGAGTCACACACCCGAACCTGCGGGTACGGAGTCGGTGGCCTCCGTCCACAGGTCCTGCTCGGCGCGGTCCGCCTGGATCTGGCGGTACACGAGGAGCCCGCCGATGGCTGCCAGTGCGACCAGGAGAAGCTTCTTCACCGCGCTACCTCGTCCTTCTGAAGAGACGTTGGGACCATCTGGCGCCCGATGATACCCAACGGGCCCCAGGCGGAAGGGTGGCCGCCCCGACCCGTGTTCGATCTCCTTCAGGCGGTGCTCGCCCCTCCGATTCTCCAGCCTAGTCGCCCGTCGAGTGAATGCCGGGCTGCAGGATCTCGTCGAGAACCTCCCGGACCGCCCCGTAGGCGACGTAGTTGACGGCATACGCCAAGTCGTCGTTACTGCTGACGTGCTCACCGACCTCCTTGAGCTTCGCCTCCTCGCCGGCGGCCCAGTCGCGGGCCCGGCGAATGCGGTCGAGCAGCGCGTCGGCCTTCTCATCGTCCGTCATGCCTGGACGGTAACCGCCTCAGGAGCCGAGCGCAGCCCCCTCCCGGGGAGCAGCGGCACCGGGGGTCACGTCCACACGTCGGCCTTGCCGCCCCGCCACTCGATCAGAACGGGGTCGTCGAGGCGTACCTGATCCGGATCGAGCCCGGCCCGGCGCAGGAACTCGACCAGATCGGCGATGCCCAGGGCGAGCCCGAGGTCCTCCCCGTCGGCGGTGACACGGCGCCCACCCGTCGGGGCAGGCGGATGCACGACGATCGACGCAGTCATACCGCCCAGAGTGCGACACGCTCGCGCCCTGCGCATCCCGTGGGACAGAACGGCCGGGCGGGCTGCGGGGGCTCATGGCCTGAGGGCCTGAGGGCCTGAACCGGGACACGCACCGCCGGTCCGCTCGAAGACCCCGCTCCGCGTCCTACGTTGAGATCCGCACCGTGGAAATGGAGGCCGACCCGTGACCCACTTTCCCGAGCGCCCCTTGCGCCTCGGCACCCGTGGCTCGCCCATGGCGCTCGCGCAGGCCGGCCACGTCGCCGCGCGGCTGCGCGAGCTCGACGCCGGGCTGCGGATCGAGACCGTACCGGTCGCCGCCGAAGCCGACACGTGGCAGGGCGACCTCAGCCGACTCGGCGGCCGCAAGGGCCTGTTCGTGAAGGCCGTCGACGAGCAGCTGGCGAACGGCGAGGTCGACGCGGTCGTGCACTGCCTCAAGGACGTGCCCGGCGACCGGCCGTTGCCGGCCGGGCTGATCTTCGCCGCGATGCTGCCCCGCGCCGATGTCCGCGACGTCCTCCTGGTCCCCGAGGGCTCGAAGGTCACGTCCCTCGCCGGCCTGCCCGCCGGATCGGTCCTCGCCACCAGTTCCGTACGCCGTACGGCACAGATCCTCGCCCTCCGTCCCGACCTCACCGTCGTCGCGGTGCGCGGCGCGGTCGGCTCCCGGCTGGCGAAGCTCGACGGGGCCGTGGACGGGCTCACGGCGGACGGGCTGGTGCTGGCCCGGGCCGGACTGGAACGGCTCGGGCTGGCCGGGCGCATCCGGCAGGAGTTCGCCGTCAACGAGCTCCTGCCGGCCGTCGGCGCGGGCGTCCTGGTGCTGGAGTGCCGCCGCGACGACACGGCCGTAGGGGAACTGCTCGCCCGGCTGAACCACCCGAAGACACACGGGGAGGCGACGGCGGAGCGGGCGATGCTGCACGGGCTGCGCGGGCACTGCAACTCCCCCGTCGCCGGGTACTGCGTCACGGGACACGACGGGCTGCTCAGCCTGCGCGGATCGGTCTTCTCCCCCGACGGCACGCAGTTCGTCCGCGCGCACCTGCGAGCCGCGGAGTCCGACGATCCCGCCACCCTGGGTTCCCGTGTCTGCGCCGATCTGCTGCGCCAGGGCGCCCGCGCCATCATCGGCTGACGCGTCGCCCGCCCAGGGTCACCGAAGGTCAGACCTTGGTGAAGCACAACGTGTAGTCGGCGCCCCGGTTGTTCCGGTGCTGAATGCCGTAGTCGTACTTCGACCCGCATTCCTTGTAGGGGCCCAAGATCTTTTCGCCCGTCTTGTACTCGGCCTCGGCGGAGCCGCAGTCGACGACCGTCGGCAGCGGATTGCCTTCAGGGTCCTTGACCTTGACACAGTCGCCGACCTCCGGGTTGTGCGTCATGTCCTCCTTGACCTGCGCGGACTGCGAAGCTTCCGCCTTGGCCTTGCCGCCGGTGGGGCTGGTGTTGTAATCCCACACGTAATAGCCCACGCCGGCGACGATCGCTATGACGACGACGGCGGCCTTCAGCGCCCGCAACGCGCCCCCCGGCGGCGGCTGCTGCGGTCCGCGCGGAGGCTGCGGCTGCTGCTGATATCCGTACGGCGGCGGCTGGTGCGGCTGCTGCTGCTGCTGCTGCGGATAGCCGTACGGCGGCGGCTGCTGCTGATATCCGTACGGCGGCTGATTCTGGTAGTGCGGCGGTGGTGCGGACATGCCTGAAGACCCCCGGTAGTTGACTGCCCGAACAAAGATCAACGCGATTGACATGCGCAGGCTACCGTCGGTCGTCAGCCGGGTCTGCACCGGTACAGCGGTCCCGTGACGGCTGTAAACGTCAAAAGACCCGTTACTGAGGTCAGTAACGGGTCTTTGGGCTGGTGGGGCTAGGAGGACTTGAACCTCCGGCCTCATCCTTATCAGGGATGCGCTCTAACCATCTGAGCTATAGCCCCGCGCCGCACCGAAACATTAGCGCACTTCAGGCCGCGCCCCCAAATCGGTTCCGGGGGTCATTCGTCCTCCGCCAGGGTGAGCTCGACGCCGCCGACGAAGCCCGCGGACAGGTTGTAGATGAAGGCGCCCAGCGTCGCCAGAGCCGTCGCCAGCACCACGTCGATCACCGCGATGACCGACGTGAACAGCAGCACCCTGGGCAGCGACAGGAACGACTCCAGATCGAAGCCGCCGCCGGCATCCCCCGACTGCGTCGCCTCGCTGACGGTGCCGCCGATCGTGGAGAAGACGCCCATGGCGTTCATCACCATCCACAGCACCGCCACCGCCACGATGGTGCACAGGCCCAGCGCGATCGACAGCAGGAAGCTGACCTTCATGACCGACCAGGGGTCGGCATGGGCCACCCGCAGCCGTGCCTTGCGGGTGCGCGGCACGGTACGGGCGCCGGTGCGCGCCCGTCGTACGGCACCCGCGTCCGCACCCGCGTCCGGCCCCCGACCCCACGGCCCCGAGCCCGCCTCCGGCCGGGCGGCCGACGGCGAGGGCGCGTTCACCGGCGGAGCCGACGGCGTCTCTACCGGCGGAGCCGACGGCATCCCTACCGGCGGAGCCGACGGCGCCGCTGCCGGCGGAGCCGGATATGCCCGCGGGGGCCGGTGCGGCGGGGGCTGCGGTGGTGACGGATGCTGCTGCTGCGGCTGCTGCCGGGGGTGGGGTTGCTGCTCCGGCAGGGGCTGCGGCTGTGCCTCCGGCTGCGCATGAGGCTGGGGCTGGGCACCACTCACGCCTTACTCCTCATCGTCCGACTCGTTCGGGGCGGCCGGTGGCTCCTCGCCCGGCTCCACGCCGGGCTCGACAGCCGCCTCCACAGCCGCCTCCACTTCCTCGGCCTCACGACCGGCCTCGGCGTTACGTGCGACACCGACGACCGCGTCCCGCTTGCCCAGGTTGATCAGCTGAACGCCCATGGTGTCACGGCCTGTCTCCCTGACACCCTCCACGCGCGTACGGATCACGCCGCCGCTGAGCGTGATGGCGAGGATCTCATCGGACGCCTCCACCACCAGCGCGCCCACCAGCGAGCCGCGGTCCTCCACGATCTTGGCGGCCTTGATGCCCAGACCACCTCGGCCCTGCACACGGTAGTCATCGACATTCGTGCGCTTCGCATACCCGCCGTCGGTCGCGGTGAACACGAACGTACCCGCCCGGACGACGTTCATCGAGAGGAGTTCGTCATCCTCCCGGAAACTCATCCCCTTCACACCGGACGTCGCCCGCCCCATCGGCCGCAGCGCCTCGTCGCTCGCGGTGAACCGGATCGACTGGGCCTTCCTGCTGACCAGCAGCAGATCGTCGTCCGAGGACACCAGCTCCGCGCCGATGAGTTCGTCGTCGCGCCCGTCCGGCATCTGCCGGAGGTTGATGGCGATCACGCCGCCGGAGCGCGGCGAGTCGTAGTCCTTCAGCGGGGTCTTCTTCACCAGGCCCGACTTGGTGGCCAGCACCAGGTACGGCACCGCCTCGTAGTCCCGGACGGCGAGGATCTCGGCGATCTGCTCGTCCGGCTGGAACGCCAGCAGGTTCGCTACATGCTGCCCGCGCGCGTCCCGGCCCGCGTCCGGCAGTTCGTACGCCTTCGCGCGGTAGACGCGGCCCTTGTTGGTGAAGAAGAGCAGCCAGTGGTGGGTGGTGGAGACGAAGAAGTGGTCGACGATGTCGTCCTCTTTGAGCTTCGTCCCGCGCACGCCCTTGCCGCCGCGCTTCTGCGCGCGGTAGTCGACCGTCTTCGTCCGCTTCACATAGCCGCCACGCGAGATGGTGACGACGATGTCCTCCTCGGCGATCAGGTCCTCGATGGACATGTCGCCCTCGAAGGGGATCAGCCTGGTGCGCCGCTCGTCGCCGAACTTCTCGACGATCGTGCTGAGTTCCTCACCGATGATCTGCCGCTGCCGCTCCGGCGAGGCCAGGATCGCCTGGTACTCGTTGATCTTCGCCTGCAGTTCGTCGTGCTCGGCGGTGATCTTCTGCCGCTCCAGCGCCGCGAGCCGCCGCAGCTGCATCTCCAGGATCGCGTTGGCCTGGATGTCGTCGATCTCGAGGAGCCGCATCAGCCCGCCGCGGGCGTCCTCGACGGTCTGGCTGCGCCGGATCAGCGCGATGACCTCGTCGATCGCGTCCAGCGCCTTGAGCAGGCCGCGCAGGATGTGCGCCCGCTCCTCCGCCTTGCGCAGCCGGAACTTGGTACGGCGGACGATGACGTCGATCTGGTGCGTCACCCAGTGCCGGATGAAGGCGTCCAGCGACAGCGTGCGCGGCACGCCCTCGACCAGGGCCAGCATGTTCGCACCGAAGTTGGTCTGCAGGTCGGTGTGCTTGTAGAGGTTGTTCAGCACCACCTTGGCGACCGCGTCCCGCTTGAGGACGATCACCAGCCGCTGGCCCGTACGCGAGGAGGTCTCGTCCCGTACGTCCGCGATGCCGCCGACCCGGCCGTCCTTCACCAACTCGGCGATCTTCAGCGCCAGGTTGTCCGGGTTGGTCTGGTAAGGCAGCTCGGTCACCACCAGGCACTGCCGCCCCTGGATCTCCTCGACCTCCACCACCGCGCGCATCGTGATCGACCCGCGCCCGGTGCGGTACGCCTCCTCGATGCCCTTACGGCCCACGACCAGCGCGCCGGTCGGGAAGTCCGGGCCCTTGATCCGCTCGATCAGCGCGTCCAGCAACTCCTCGCGAGAGGCGTCCGGGTGCTCCAGAAACCACTGGGCGCCGGCCGCCACCTCGCGCAGGTTGTGCGGCGGGATGTTGGTGGCCATGCCGACCGCGATGCCCGCGCTGCCGTTGATCAGCAGATTCGGGAAGCGCGCCGGGAGCACCGTCGGCTCCTGGTTACGCCCGTCGTAGTTGTCCTGGAAATCGACGGTTCCCTCGTCGATGTCCCGCAGCATCTCCATCGACAGCTGCGTCATCTTGCACTCGGTGTACCGCATGGCGGCCGCGGGGTCGTTGCCCGGCGAACCGAAGTTGCCGTTGGAGTCCACCAGCGGCATCCGCATCGACCAGCGCTGGGCGAGCCGCACCAGGGCGTCGTAGATCGAGGAGTCGCCGTGCGGGTGGTACGTGCCCATCACGTCGCCCACGACGCGAGCGCACTTGTAGAAGCCCTTCTCGGGCCGGTAGCCACCGTCGTACATCGCGTACAGCACCCGGCGGTGCACCGGCTTCAGACCGTCACGGATGTCCGGCAGCGCACGCGAGACGATCACGCTCATCGCGTAGTCGAGATACGAACGCTGCATCTCGGTCTCGAGGCTCACCGGCTCCACCCGGGAGGCCGCGCCCTCGATCTGCACCGGCGCGGGATCGTGCGGAACGACCGGCTCGACCGGATCGGTGCCCTCTGGAGTGTCCGGGGTGGGGGAAGTGTCGTCGGCCATTGCTCAGCTCAAGTCCTTCTGTGTGTGCGGCGGGCCGCGTGCGTACGGGCCGACGTGCTCAGATGTCGAGGAAGCGGACGTCCTTGGCGTTCCGCTGGATGAACGAACGCCGCGCCTCGACGTCCTCACCCATGAGGATCGAGAACAGATCGTCCGCGGCCGCCGCGTCGTCCAGCGTCACCTGACGCAGCACCCGGTGATCGGCGTCCATCGTGGTGATGCGCAGCTCCTCGGCGTTCATCTCGCCCAGACCCTTGAAGCGCTGGATCGAGTCGTCCTTGATCCGCTTGCCCTGCTCGCGGCCGAGCTGGATGAGGCTGTCGCGCTCACGGTCGGAGTAGGCGTACTGGTGCTCGTCACGGCCCCAGCGGACCTTGTAGAGCGGCGGCTGGGAGAGGAAGACGTGGCCGGCCTCAACCAGCGGACGCATGAAGCGGAACAGCAGCGTCAGCAGCAGCGTGTTGATGTGCTGGCCGTCGACGTCGGCGTCGGCCATCAGAATGATCTTCTGGTAGCGCAGCTTCGCGATGTCGAAGTCCTCGTGGATGCCCGTACCGAAGGCCGAGATCAGCGCCTGCACCTCGGCGTTCTGCAGCACCTTGTCGATGCGGGCCTTCTCCACGTTGAGGATCTTGCCGCGGATCGGGAGGATCGCCTGGAACTCCGGATTGCGGCCCGACTTGGCCGAACCGCCGGCCGAGTCACCCTCCACGATGAAGATCTCGCACTTGGCCGGGTCGTTGGACTGGCAGTCGCTCAGCTTGCCCGGCAGCGACGCGGTCTCCAGCAGCCCCTTGCGGCGGGTCAGATCACGCGCCTTGCGCGCCGCCACCCGCGCCGTGGCCGCTTGGATGCCCTTGCGGATGATGTCCGCAGCCTCGTTGGGATTACGGTCCAGCCAGTCGGTCAGATGCTCGTGAGTGATCTTCTGCACGAAGGTCTTCGCCTCCGTGTTGCCCAGCTTCGTCTTCGTCTGGCCCTCGAACTGCGGCTCACCCAGCTTCACCGAGATGATCGCCGTCAGCCCCTCCCGGATGTCCTCACCGGTGAGGTTGTCGTCCTTGTCCCGCAGCAGCCTCTTGTCCCGCGCGTACCGGTTGATCAGCCCCGTCAGCGCCGCACGGAAACCCTCCTCGTGGGTGCCGCCCTCGTGCGTGTGGATCGTGTTGGCGAAGGAGTACACCCCCTCGCTGTACTGGTTGTTCCACTGCATCGCGATCTCGACCGACAGCATGCGCTGCTTGTCCTCGGCCTCGATGTCGATCACCGTGGGATGCACCAGCTCACCCTTGCGGGAGTTGAGATAGCGCACGAAGTCGGAGATGCCGCCCTCGTAGTGGTAGCTGACCGAGAGCTGCCGGCCCTCCTCGTCGACGTGCTCGTGCCGCTCGTCCGTCAGCTTGATGGTGAGGCCCTTGTTCAGGAACGCCATCTCCTGGAAACGGCGGGCCAGCGTCTCGAACGAGTAGTC
>NZ_JBOHCV010000564.1:0-5700 GCF_050698815.1 Streptomyces sp. | reverse complement strand
CCGCCGCTCCCCCGGGGGCGGCGGCCCGGGCCGCGGGGAGACGGGGCCGTCCGTCCCGTACGGCTCCGGCCCCGGCGGGCGCCCCTCCCGGCCCCCCACCCGCTCCCGTCCGTACTCCGGGATCTCCAGGCTCACTTCGACGAACGCGGGGACCTGCTCGCCTCTGCTCTCCAGAGCCGTCCCGCCCATATCGCACTCCCCCTGGTCACGTTCGCCCATCCTCGGGCAGCATTTCTCGCATTACGCGACAAGGGTGAGCAAGTACGGCGCGCCGCCTGTTGCGCGGGCGGGGAAGCGGTCAAGTCCGTTGCCCGGGGCGCCCGTCAGGCGCTCAACTGCGGCTTTGACGGCACGGCGGGCACCTCGGCCACCCGCACCGGCCACCGCCAGAACCACTCGAATCGGTGAGCGGCGGCGGTGCCACCGGCGGCGGTTACTTCGCCAGTTCGGCGGCGAGTTTGCCGAGCATCTCGTCGTAGATGCGGGTGAGGCCCTTCGGCGCGAAGATCCGCTCGAAGAACCCGCCGACACCGCCCGCCCCGTTCCACACCGTCGAGACGGTGACGCGCGAGGCACCCTCGGCGGCGCCGGGCACGACCCTCCAGGTCGTGACCATCGAGGAGTTGCGGTCGCTCTCCCGCAGCTCCCCGTCGGCCGGTGCGGCGACCTCGAACAGACAGTCGCGCACCCGCTTGCTGGTGGCCTGGAGCTTCCAGTGCACGACGGTGCCCGCACCGTGGCCGCCCTCGCGCACCTCGTACTCGCTGAAGTGTTCCGTCAGCAGCTTCGGCCGGGTGCCGCGGTAGTCGGCGAGTGCGCCGACCACGGCTTCCGGCGTCGCCGCGATCTCGCGCTGCGTGGTGGCCTCGACCTGCGCCATGACTCCTCCTGCTGATCGGCACGTGAGGAGCCACCCAATCACCCGCGCGCCACCCGCCCAAATCGGCTTGACACAGCTCTATGGAACAGGTGTTCTATTCAGGTGAGGTACAGCGGCACCGGTATGAGGGAGGCTCCATGCGCTGGGAGAACCTGAGCAACGACGGGACGGTGGAGCATCCCGCCCTCTTCGGCACCAACGTCGTCACGCGTACGTTCGACACCCCCGAGTTCCGCGGCATCACCTTCCACGAGGTGCGGGCACGCTCGGTCGTGAACCGGGTGCCGGGCGCCTCCCGGATGCCGTTCGAATGGACCGTGAATCCGTACAGGGGGTGCAGCCACGCCTGCGTGTACTGCTTCGCCCGCGGCACCCACCGCTATCTCGACCTCGACACCGGCGCGGACTTCGACTCGCAGATCGTCGTGAAGGTCAACGCACCGGAACTGCTCCGCAAGGAGCTGGGCGCCCGCCGCTGGCGGGGCGATCACATCGCGATGGGCACCAACGTCGACTGCTACCAGCGCGCGGAAGGTCGGTACAAGTTGATGCCGGGCATCCTCACCGCGCTCCGCGACTACGCCAACCCCTTCTCGATCCTCACCAAGGGCACCCTCATCCTCCGCGACCTCGACCTGCTGCGCTCGGCGGCGGCGGTGGCGGACGTCGGGGTCTCGGTGTCCGTCGGGTTCACCGACGAGGAGCTGTGGCGCACGGTGGAGCCCGGCACCCCGGCGCCCGAGCGCCGCCTCGACGTGGTCCGCACCCTCAGCAGGCACGGCATCCCCTGCGGGGTGCTGATGGCGCCCGTCATCCCCTTCCTCGGGGACTCGCCCGCCCAACTGCGCACCACCGTACGGGCGATCGCCGCCGCCGGGGCCACCTCCGTCACGCCGCTCGCGCTGCATCTGCGGCCCGGCGCCCGCGAGTGGTACATGGGCTGGCTCGGCGAACACCACCCGCACCTCGTGCGGCACTATGAGGCGCTGTACGCGGACGGGGCCTACGCACCCAAGTGGTACCAGCGCCGCATCACCCGGCAGGTCCACGAGCTGGCCGCCGAGTACGGCATCGGCCCGACCTCGCCCGGCACCGCACGCCGCGTCGAGGTGCACCCCGAGCGGTCACCGGAGCAGGACACGCCGCCCAGCACCCAGTTGACGCTGTTGTAGGGAACCGGAACGAGCGTGCCGGTCGCTCAGTGGTCCTCGTAGAGCGTGCTGTCCTCGTTGCCGCGCCGGATCGTGCGCAGCGCCTGGCCGGGACGCCAGACCTCGAAGACGATGTGCGGGTCGTCGATGTGCACCCGCATCACCTCCGTCAGCTCGGCACGGAAGAGGTGGAACCGCTCGGGTACCTCGCCCCCCGGAGCCCCCGCCGCGTAGCGGGCCAGCTCGTCCGGCGCGGTCACCTCGACGGCCCGCCCGGAGACACGTACGTCGCCGCCGCCCATCCCGGTGTCCGGGCCCGGGTTGGCGTACAGCGAGAACCGCGGGTCGCGGCGCAGATCCAGCGCCTTGCGCGAGCCGGTCATCATCCCCAGCCAGAGTTCACCCTCCCGGAAGGCGGTTTCCAGCCCGGTCAGCCGTGGTGAGCCGTCAGCCCGCAGGGTGCCCAGGACGTGGTGGGTGAAGTCCTCGAAGCGCCGGCGTACGGCGTCGGAAAAGTCGGGTTGTGCGGCACGGAAGTCCGCCCAGCTCTCTGTCATGCGCTCATGGTGGCGCGAATACCCGACATCCTCCGTCCGGAAAACCCTTCTTCTTCCCGGAAAACGCTTCGTACCGGCAACCGGCTCTCTGCCACCATCCCCGCATGCATCCGCTCATGCGCGTACGTGAGATGACCGCGACCGACATCGACGCGGTCGCGGCACTGCGTGTGAGCGGCTGGCGGTACGCCTACGCGGGTCTGATGCCGTCCGGCTATCTGGCCGCGATGTCCGTGGCGGCGGACGCGGCCCGGCGGCGCCGGATGTTCGCCGAGGCCGACGGCTCGGTCACGGATCTGGTCGCCGAGAGCGCCGACGGCACGGTGACGGGCTGGGCCGCCCTCGGCCCGTACCGCCCCGACGGTCCGCACGCCGGGGGCGAGCCGGCCTCCGGGGGCGAGCTGTACGCCCTCTATGTGCGGCCGGACCTGATCGGCACCGGTGTGGGCCGCGCCCTGATGAACCACACGCTGGAGGCGGCCGCCGCGCGGGGTTTCCCGCGGCTGTTCCTCTGGGTCGTCGAGGGCAACGCCCGCGCCCGCCGGTTCTACGAGCGCGCCGGGTTCGCCCTCGACGGCGGGATGGACACCTACGACGTCGAGGGCACTGCCGTGCCGATGGTCCGCTACGTCAGCGAGAACGTCAGCGGCGCGGCCTGACCGATCGCGCACGGCTGCGCCCGTGGCCCACCGGCATCCGGGCCAGCGCCGCCTTCGCGGACGGGCACAGGCGATGATGCTCGGCGGCCGCGCCCAGTACGGCCACCGCGCGCCGATCGCCCAGCGCCCCCAGTCCCTGCACGCACGCCTCCGCGATCGGCCAGTAGTGCATCGGCCCCATCAGCAGCCGCTGGAGCACGGAGATCAGCGTCGGTACGGACTCCGGTGCCCGTAACGCCGTGAGCAGCCGCACGGCGTGCAGCGCGTAGCCGGTGCGCAGCTCGTTCGTCGCCAAGGCCGCGGCGGCACGTGCGGTGCGCGGGTCGCGCAGCCGCGCCAGCGCGTGCGCGGCGGTGGCGCAGCGCACCGGATCGCGGTAGTTCAGCATGAAGATCAGCGTCTCGAAGCCGCGTGGATCTCCCGCGGTGCCGAGCGCGAAAGCCGCCACCTCCCGTGCCCACAACGGGCGTTCGCTCTCCGCCAGTACGGACGCCAGCTGATCGCGCGCCGCCGGGGTGTCCCTCCTGGCGAGTGCGACCAGCCGCTCGTACTCGGACGGGTCCGCCTCGGCCCGTACGCGATCGATCAACGATCGGAATGCGTCGCCCACTTCCGCTCCCTCCCCCACGTGCTCCGTGCCACAACCCTTGGAAGTGCCATACCCCTGGTGTCGTGGTTACCCACGAGTTAGGCTGCTCGTCAGAGCGGCACCCCCGCTCAGGCGGCCTGGTGACGCAGCCGCTTGAGAGTGCAGTCGGTTCGGCGGGGGTCCGGGTCCGCGGCGAGCGCCGCGGCGCCACCCGGGCAGCACCGCTGAGTACGGAACGGCCCAGGGACGAGGCCGTCCGCCTTCCCGCATCGCAGCACCTCCGCCGCGTGCGTGCGCGTTTCCGCACCCCTCATCATCAGTCGTCACCCCTGGAGTCCCGTGATGGACCGTCCTCCCCTGCATACCATCGCCGTCGTCGGCCTCGGCACCATGGGCACCGGCATCGCCGACGTCCTCGCCCGGGCCGGCCGTGAGGTCATCGGCATCGACATCAGCGACACCGCCGCCCGGCAGGCCACCGCCGCGTTCGAAGCCTCCACCGCGCGTGCCGTGGCACGCGAGCGGATGACCGAGGCCGAGCGGCGGGACACCCTGGCCCGCTTCCGTACCTTTACCGACCTGCGGGCCGCCGCCGAGGCGGACCTCGTCATCGAGGTGGTGCCGGAGGACTACGACACCAAGTGCCAGGTCTTCGCCGCACTCGACACCGTCGTCAAGCCGGACACGATCCTCGCCACCGGCACCAACGCGCTCTCCGTCACCCGCCTCGCCGCCGACTCCGACCGGCCCGAACGCGTGCTGGGCCTGCACTTCTTCCACCCCGCACCCGCCATGAAGCTGGTCGAGGTGGTCTCCTCGGTGCTCACTTCGCCGGAAGCGGTGGCAGCGGTCACCGCCCTGGCGCGCGATCTGGGGAAGGAGCCGGTCGCGGTCGGCGACCGGCCGGGATTCGTCGCCGACGGGCTGCTGTTCGGCTACCTCAACCAGGCCGCCGCGATGTACGAGTCGCGCTACGCCAGCCGCGAGGACATCGACGCCGCCATGCGGCTGGGCTGCGGGCTCCCGATGGGGCCGCTGGCACTGCTCGACCTGATCGGCGTCGACACGGCGCGTACTGTGCTGGACGCCATGTACGCCGACTCCCATGACCGGCTGCACGCGCCCGCTCCGATCCTCCGCCAGCTCAGCGACGCCGGCCTGACCGGCCAGAAGGCCGGCCGCGGCTTCTACACCTATGAAGCGCCCGGCAGTTCAGTGACCGTCGCGGACACCCAGACCCCGGACGGCGACGGCAGCCGGGCAGCGGGCCGCACCGTCTCCGCCGTCGGCGTCGCCGGGTCGGGCACCATGGCAAGCGGCATCGCCGAGGTGTTCGCCAAGGCGGGCTACGACACGGTGCTCGCCGCGCGCAGCGAGGAGAAGGCGGAGGCGGCCAAGTCCCGCATCGGCGCCTCCTTCGCCCGGTCGGTGAAGAAGGGCCGGATGACGGAAGCGGACGCGGCCGACGCGCTCGCCCGCATCACCCCGGCCGGCTCGCTGGAGGCGCTGTCGGACGTGGACCTGGCGGTCGAGGCGGTGGCCGAGGACCTGGCGGTCAAGCGACAGCTCTTCGCCGACCTGGACCGGGTGTGCAAGCCGGGCGCGGTGCTGGCCACGACCACCTCCTCGCTTCCCGTCGTCGCCTGCGCCCGCGCGACCTCGCGTCCGCAGGACGTGATCGGGATGCACTTCTTCAACCCGGCGCCCGCGATGAAGCTGGTCGAGATCGTGCGAACAGTGCTCACCGGCGACGAGGCGCACGCCACCATCCGCGAGGTGTGCGGTGCCCTGCGCAAGCACCCCGTGGACTGCGGGGACCGGGCGGGCTTCATCGTGAACGCGCTGCTCTTCCCGTACCTCAACA
>NZ_JBOHCV010000563.1:0-7642 GCF_050698815.1 Streptomyces sp. | reverse complement strand
GCGACGACGTGCGCGGCGGCGAAGACCGTACGCGAGGCGAGCGGGGCGCGGGTGCCGCCGGACGGCGCGAGCGCGGCGGCGGGTTCGGTACGCGGTGTGTACGGGCGCAGGGTCCCCGAGGCGTCGGGCAGGCGGATCACAGCGCTCTCCGTTCCTTCACAGGGACAGCTCGGGGACCGGGAAGCGGCGGCCCTCCGCCGAGGACCGCAGGCCCAGTTCGGCCAGCTGCACCCCCCGCGCACCGGCCAGCAGGTCCCAGGTCCAGGGCGTGCCGAGCGCGACGTGCCGCAGGAACAGCTCCCACTGGGCCTTGAAGCCGTTGTCGAACCCGGCGTTGTCCGGCACCTCCTGCCACTGGTCGCGGAAGGACTCGGTGGCCGGCAGGTCCGGGTTCCACACCGGCTTGGGCGTCGCCGACCGGTGCTGCGCCCGGCACCGGCGCAGCCCGGCGACCGCGGAGCCCTCGGTGCCGTCCACCTGGAACTCGACCAGCTCGTCACGGCTGACCCGCACGGCCCAGGAGGAGTTGATCTGTGCGACGGCGCCGCCGTCCAGCTCGAAGATGCCGTACGCGGAGTCGTCGGCGGTGGCGGCGTAGGGCTCGCCCCGCTCGTCCCAGCGCTGCGGGATGTGCGTGGCGGTGTGCGCCTGTACGGACGTCACCTTGCCGAACAGGCCGTGCAGCACGTACTCCCAGTGCGGGAACATGTCGAGGACGATGCCCCCGCCGTCCTCCGAGCGGTAGTTCCAGGAGGGGCGCTGCGCGTCCTGCCAGTCGCCCTCGAAGACCCAGTATCCGAACTCCCCGCGCACCGACAGCACGCGGCCGAAGAAGCCGCCGTCGATGAGCCGCTTGAGCTTGAGCAGGCCCGGCAGGAAGAGCTTGTCCTGCACGACGCCGTGTTTGACGCCCGCCCGCAGTGCCAGCCGGGCGAGGTCCAGTGCGCCGTCCAGGCCGGTGGCGGTCGGCTTCTCGGTGTACAGATGCTTTCCGGCGGCGATGGCCTTCCGCAGGGCGTCCTCGCGGGCGGAGGTCACCTGGGCGTCGAAGTAGACGTCGATGCTGTCGTCGGCGAGGACGGCGTCGAGGTCGGTGGACCACTCCTCCAGGCCGTGCTGTTCCGCGATGGCACGGAGCGCGTGGTCGCGGCGCCCGACGAGCACCGGTTCGGGCCACAGTGCGCTGCCGTCCCCCAGGTCGACACCGCCCTGTTCGCGGATGGCGAGGATCGAGCGGACGAGGTGCTGGCGGTACCCCATGCGTCCGGTCACGCCGTTCATGGCGATGCGCACTGTCCTGCGTGTCACGTGGGCCTTCTCCTTCACGATCCGGTTCGGTCGGTTCGCGAGAAAGCGCTTGCTGTCCAGGAACCGTAGACCGACTCTCGCAGGCAGGACAAGACCCTCCGCGCGACCTGTCCGGAACGGCTCCCTCCACTCGGCCGGTGACGTCGATTGCCGTCACGGCGGCCTGCCCGGGGTGAGAACATTGGCGCGCCTGCCGCCCGCTCACAGCGCTGTACGGCGCACCCGCATTTCCTCATCACGACGTGGACGACGGAGGACTGGATGGCAGTGACCCTGGCCGACGTGGCGACGCGCGCGGGAGTCTCCGCGGCGACCGTCTCGCGTGTGCTCAGCGGTAACTACCCGGTCGCCGGCGCCACTCGCACCCGGGTGCTGCGCGCGGTCGAGGAACTGCAGTACGTCGTCAACGGCCCGGCCAGCGCACTCGCCGCGGCCACTTCCGACCTGGTCGGCGTCCTTGTCAACGACATCGCCGACCCCTTCTTCGGCATCATCGCCAGTGCCGTACAGAGCGAGACGGGCGACGGCGGTCCCGGCGGCGCGGGCAGCAGGAAGCTCGCCGTCGTCTGCAACACCGGCGGCTCCCCGGAGGGCGAACTGACCTACCTCACACTCCTTCAGCGCCAGCGCGCCGCCGCCGTCGTCCTGACGGGCGGCGCCGTGGAGGACGAGGAGCACAGCGAGGTCCTCACCACCCGGCTGCGCCGACTGGCCGCCGGCGGCACCCGCATCGTGCTGTGCGGCAGGCCACCGCTGGACGCGGAAGCCGGCGGTGACAGCGGTGCCGGCGGCGACACCGGCGTCGTCACCGTCGCCTTCGACAACCGGGGTGGCGGCCGTCGCCTCACCGAGCACCTGCTCGCCCTCGGCCACCGCCACATCGGCTACGTGGCGGGCCCCGCCGAGCGCACCACCACCCGGCACCGGCTGGAGGGCCACCGGCTGGCCCTGCGCGAGGGGGCACCGGAACTGCTGGCGCGGGCCGAGCGGTTCACCGTGCACGGCGGCGCGTACGACCGCTCCTCCGGCTACGACGGCGCCCTGGAGCTGCTGCGCCGCGTCCCCGAACTGACCGCCGTGCTCGCCGCCAACGACACCGTCGCCCTCGGCGTCTGTGCCGCACTGCGCGACCAGGGGCTGCGCATCCCCGAGGACGTCTCCGTCGCCGGCTTCGACGACCTGCCCTTCAGCGCCGACGTCTCCCCCGCGCTCACCACCGTGCGCATCCCGCTGCACGACGCGGGCGCCCAGGCGGGGCGGCTCGCTCTCGGCCGGGAGTCACCGCCTCCGGGGGGCGTCGCGACCGTACGCTGCGACCTGATGGCCCGCGCCTCGACAGCGCCGCCCGGTGCGGCACGGACGCGCAGTTGACGCCGGGAGCTTGTCCGACGGCACCGGCATCTGGTCGGCTGTCCCCATGCGACTCGCTTTCTCCACCCTCGGCATCCCAGGTCTTCCCGTCTCCGAAGCCGTCCGGCTCGCCGCCGACAACGGCTTTCAGGGGGTGGAGCTCCGCGCCCACCCGGAGGAACCCGTACACCCCGGGCTGACGCTGGCCCAGCGGGTCGACGTCGTCGAGGAGTTCAAGGCGGCGGGTGTGGACGTCCTGGGCCTGGCCGGCTACGCGAAGGTCGCGGCGCCCGGCGAGGACGAGCCGGTGCTCGCGGAGGTGCGGGCGCTGCTGGAACTGGCCCGTGATCTGGGCGCTCCGTTCGTGCGGGTCTTCGCCGGCGGCGGGGACGGCGGGACCGGGAGCGACGCCGCCGCCGAGAGCGACGTACGGGCGGCCCGCCGGCTGGCCGCACTGGCCCCGGTCGCCGCCGACCTGGGGGTGCGGGTCCTGCTGGAGACGCACGACTCGCACAGCACCGGCGAGGACGTGGCCCGCGTGCTCGCGGCCGTCGGGCACGGCTCGGCCGGCGCGCTCTGGGACGTGATGCACACCTGGCGGAACGGCGAGGACCCGGAGACCAGCCACCGGCTGCTCGCGCCGTTCCTGGGCTACGTGCAGGTGAAGGACATCGCCTCCGCCGACGACACCACACCGCTGCCGCCGGGCAAGGGCGTGCTGCCGCTGCGCCAGGTGATCGGACTGCTGACACACGCGGGTGACGCGAGCGACCCGATCGGAGCCGTCGGCACGACGGGCGCGGCTGCGGTCGGCACACCGGCGGCGGGCGCCCGGTCGGACACCACCCGGGGCTGGCTGTGCTGGGAGTACGAGAAGCGCTGGTACCCGGAGGTGTCGGAGCTGGCCGAGCTGCTCGCGGGCGTGGGGGAACATCTGCGGAGCCTGCAGCCGGAGGCGTGACCCGAAGCCGCGGCCCGGCAGCCCGGCTGCCCCGCCCGGCTCCGCCACACGCACCCGTGCCCGGCCCGGGCGGAACTCGCCCGGGCCGGGCACGGTCGTGCGGGATCAGCCTGATCCGTCCTCAGGGAAGCAGGATCCGCTTCTCGGGCCGGTCCAGCTCGGCGTCGTACGTCGTCATCCGCTTCGGCGTCGCGTCCGCCTTGGCCTCCACGTCCGCCCACTTCAGCAGCGCGCGGGTGGCGGCGGCCTTGTCGTCCGCGCTCAGCTTGGCGATGTTCGCGCCGTGGTTGGCTCCGGGCGCCGTGTAGACGTGCGCGTCCTTGGTGCCCTCGCCGACGCTGAACGGCTCAGCACCCCACGGGTCGTTCCCGCCGTTGACGAAGAGCATCTGCGAGGACTGGTGCTTGACCCAGGTGTCGATGTCCTTCATCGCCTTGCGGTCGAACGGCATCGGGATGTCCCGGGGCACGTACGTGCGCGGCACGTTGAGACCCGGGTACTCGCGTACGTCGTCCAGGGTCGGCGACTCGTAGTCGGGCGAACCCAGCTGCGTGCCCGCCTGGAAGTAGTACGGGGTGTAGGGCTCTATTCCCTGGTCGGTGCCCGCGCTCCAGCCGGCGATCTCGTCGCCCCAGGCCCACAGTTCGTCGGTGGTCGCGTCGGCGGAGGGCACGTCGTCGCACTCCTCCGCTTCCAGGTGGTACTGCCAGAAGCCCCACACGATGTCCTGCGCGACGATCTCGAACGCCTTGTCCGCGTTCCCGATCAGGTCGAAGGTGTAGCCCTCCTCCTTGGCCCACTTCTCCAGCCGCGGGACCATCTCGTCACGCCGCTCGAAGATCTCGTGCTGGGCGGAGTTGAGCCGGTCCCGGCACTGCTTCGAACCGACCTGCTCGAAGAACCGGTAGTACGCCGAGTCCTCCTTGTTCCGCACGTCGTTGGGCGCGACGTAGGCGACCGTGCCGTCCATGTCCCGGGGGTAGAAGCGGCGGTAGTACGTCGCCGTCATGCCGCCCTTGCTGCCGCCGGTGGAGATCCAGCGCTCCCCGTAGATCCGCTGCAGCGCCTTGTGTATGCGGTGCTGGTCGCTGGCGGCCTGCCAGATGTCGAGCTTGGACCAGTCGGCCGGGTCGGGCCGGGACGGGGTGAAGAAGCGGTACTCCATCGACACCTGGTTACCGTCGACGATCTGCGTGGGCTCGCTGCGCCGCGGCTGGGTGCTGAGGTGGTAGCCGGAGGTGAAGAAGACCGTGGGCCGGTCCTCGTTCTTGTGCAGGATGGATATTCGCTGCTGGAACGTACGTCCGTTCGGGTGACGGTGGTCGACGGGCTGCTCGTAGTTCAGTACGAAGAAGCGGTAGCCGTCGACCGGTTTCTCCTCGATCAGGCTCATGCCAGGTACCGCGAGGATGCGGTCCTTGATGTCGCTGCCGCCGGTGCCGGCCGCGGTGGCGGCTCCCGCCGACGCACCGCCGACGCTCGCGGTGCCGATCAGCACCACCAGCGACAGCAGCCATCTGAGCGCCTTGCTCATACGCCCTCCCCATGGGTCCGAAGGTCGCAGTGAACCTACCGACGGTGTCACGTCTCCGCCAGTGGTGCGGGGTTGCCGCCGCCGGAACCTGTGCCCGGGCCCGCCTAAGCTCGGCGCATGGATGACGTCGGCGCACACGGTTCCGCACCACTGGCCACCGGCCCGCTGGGCATGAAGCTGCTCTCCTTCCACCGGGCGGCGGAGGACACGCGGTTCGAGGACGCGGTGGTCGGCTACGCGCTCATGGTGCTGTGGCACGAGAACCGCGTGCTGATGGTGCTCGAACGGGACCGTGCGTGCTGGGAGCTGCCGGGGGGCGGCATCGAGCCGGGCGAGACGCCCCGCGCCGCGGCCGTACGGGAGGTGCGCGAGGAGGCCGGGCAGCGCGTGCCCCCGCGCGACGTGCACTTCGCAGGCTTCGCCCGCACCCTGCTGCCGGACCACGCGGTCATGTACGGAGCTATGTTCACCGCCCGTACGGACGCGCCGGCGCCCTTCGTGCCCAACGAGGAGATCTCCGCGGTCCACTGGCGCGTCGGCGACGAGCCGCTGCCCGGCGGCGAGGTGCAGACCGTGGACGAGTACCTGGTCGCCCTGTGCCCGCCCCCGCCCGCCGGGGCCTGACCCCGGATCAGACGGCCGCCGTCGGCTCCGGTTCGCCCGCGTAGACGCGCCACAGCTCCGCGTAGCGGCCGTCGCGGGCGAGGAGTTCGGCGTGCGTGCCGGTCTCGGCGATACGGCCGCGGTCGAGCACGACCACCCGGTCTGCGCGCGCGGCCGTGGAGAGGCGGTGGGCGACCACGAGCGTGGTGCGAGTGCGGGCCAGCCGGTCCGTCGCCCGGTTGACCATGGACTCCGTGGCCAGGTCCAGCGCGGCCGTCGCCTCGTCGAGCAGCAGCACGTCGGGGTCCACCAGCTCGGCACGCGCCAGGGCGATCAGCTGCCGTTGCCCCGCGGACAGGTTGCGGCCGCGCTCGGCGACCTCGTGGAGGTAGCCCCCGGGCAGCGAGGCGACCATGTCGTGGGCGCCCACCGCCCGCGCCGCCGTCTCGACTTCCGCGTCGGTGGCGTCGCTGCGGCCGTAGGCGATGGCGTCCCGCACCGTGCCGGGGAAGAGGTAGGGCTCCTGCGGCACGACTCCGAGCCGGTGCCGGTACCCCGCCAGGTCCAGCTCCCGCAGGTCGGTGCCGTCGATGCGGACCGTGCCGTGGGTGGGGTCGTAGAAGCGGGCGACGAGCTTGACGAGGGTCGACTTCCCAGCGCCGGTCTCGCCGACGAAGGCGACGGTCTGCCCGGACGGCACGGTCAGGTCGATGCCGGCCAGCGCGGCTTCCTGTGCGGGCTGCCCGGCCTCCTTACCGGACGCGGTGGCGTAGTGGAAGTGCACCTCCTCGAAGGTGATCTCGCCGCGCAGCGCCGTGACGGGCCGCGGTGCGTCGGCCGTCGGCGTGGTGGTGTCCTCGCGCAGCAGCTCCTGGATACGGCCCAGGGCCACGGACGCCTGCTGGTAGCCGTCGAAGACCTGGGACAGCTGCTGGACGGGGGCGAAGAACAGCTCGATATAGAGCAGATACGCCACCAGGGCGCCGGCGGTCAGTGTCTTGTCCTCGATACGGCCTGCGCCGACGACGAGCACGGCCGCCGTGGCCACAGCGGCCAGCAGCTGCACGAAGGGGAAGTAGACCGAGATCAGCCACTGCCCGCGGATCCGTGCGCTGCGGTACGCGCCGCTGCGTGCCGCGAAGCGCTCCGCGCCGCCGCCCTCGCGCCGGAAGGCCTGCAGCATGCGCAGCCCGGCGACGCTCTCCTGGAGGTCGGCGTTGACGACGCTCACGCGCTCGCGCGCCAGTTCGTACGCCTGCACACTCTGCCGCCGGAAGAAGAAGGTGCCGACGGCCAGCAGCGGCAGCGTGGCGAACACGACCAGGGCCAGCTGCACGTCGATGACCAGCAGCGCACCGAGGATGCCGAAGAAGGTGAGCAGCGAGACGACGGCGGTGACCAGTCCGGTCTGCAGGAAGGTGGACAGGGCGTCCACGTCGGTGGTCATGCGGGTCATCACCGCCCCGGCCAGGTGGCGTTCGTAGTAGTCCAGGCCGAGCCGCTGGAGATGGGCGAAGATCTTCACGCGCAGGGCGTAGAGCACCCGTTCGCCGGTTCGGCCGGTGAGCCGCAGTGCGCCGATCTGCGCGGCCCACTGCCCGACGACCACCAGCAGCGCCAGTCCGGAGGCGACCCAGACCGCGCCGATGGCGGACTGTCCCACGCCCTCGTCGATGCCGTGCCGGATGAGCAGCGGCAGCAGGAGTCCGGCGACGGCGTCGAGCGCCACGAAGAACAGGGCGAAGGCGAGCGGCCGTCCGAAGCCGCGGAGCAGACCGCGCAGCCCGTACGTCTCCTCGGCCCGTTCGGCGTGGTGCTCGTCGACGTCGGGGGTCTCGTCCGCGGGAGGAAGCGCGGCGACCCGCGCGAGCAGCTCGGGGCTGCCG
>NZ_JBOHCV010000562.1:0-6270 GCF_050698815.1 Streptomyces sp. | reverse complement strand
ATGGTCGACGGCCTTCTCCCGCTCCTTCTTCAGCCGCTCCATCTCGGCCTCGAACTGCGAGAGGTGGTCGTCAGCCTCGTAGCGGTCGTAGCCCCGCACTGCGCGGTCCCATCCGTCCCCTGGTCGTCGTGGTGAACTGACTCATCGTGGAAATGGTGTCAGATCATCGGCTGAACGCCGGCCGGTCCCCCGGCCTGCAGCCTCCCCCGGAGGTGGAGGCCCGCCCCGGCCGAGTGGCCACTCTACCGGGCCGAGCAGCGGGCGTCAGTGGTCCGTTGTGGCCGGGGGGTTGGGCGGGAGGCCGGGTGAGGTCGCGGCGGTCACCAGCTCGGTGAGGACCCCGTGACAGTCCTTGGGGTGCAGGAACGTGATGCGGGAGTCCATGGAGCCGCGCCGCGGCTGGTCGTAGAGGACCCGGACGCCGCTCTCGCGGATCGCCGCGGCATCGCCGTCCACGTCGGCCGTGCCGAAGGCGATGTGGTGCACTCCCTCGCCGTGCCGCTCCAGCCACTTGGCGACGGTGGAGTCCTCCCGTACCGGCTCCAGCAACTGGAGATACGAGGACCCGCCGTCGTCCGTGCCGTTGATCCGGAGCATGGCCTCGCGGACCCCCTGCTCCTCGTTGACCTCGGTGTGGAACACCTCGAAGCCGTACGTGGCACGGTAGAAGTCGACGGTGGCGTCCAGGTCGAAGCAGGCGATTCCGATGTGATCGATACGCGTCAGCATGGAGTCAGTGCAGCGTCTCGACCTCGGTTACGCAACGTGCGCACGGTCACACCGGCCGACCGGTGACCGCGGGCCGTACCGCTCAGTACATTGGCGATAACCCTCGTTAACGTCTTCGCACTTCCGCTGAAGGGACTTGAACCCTCATGACCGGTACGTCAGCTCGTACGTCCAGCAGCAGCACCTCGGTGATCGTTTCCGGTGCCCGCACGCCCATGGGGCGGCTGCTCGGCTCCCTCAAGTCCTTCTCCGGCGCCGACCTCGGCGGCTTCGCGATCAAGGCCGCGCTGGACCGGGCCGGGATCAGCGGCGACCAGGTCGAGTACGTGATCATGGGACAGGTGCTGCAGGCCGGGGCGGGCCAGATTCCGGCCCGCCAGGCCGCCGTCAAGGCGGGCATCCCGATGAACGTGCCGGCCCTGACCGTCAACAAGGTCTGCCTCTCCGGCCTCGACGCGATCGCGCTCGCCGACCAGCTCGTACGGGCCGGGGAGTTCGACATCATCGTCGCGGGCGGCCAGGAGTCCATGACGAACGCGCCGCACCTGCTGCCCAAGTCCCGCGACGGGTACAAGTACGGTGCCGTCGAAATGCTCGACGCCATGGCGCACGACGGGCTGACCGACTCCTTCGAGAACATCGCCATGGGCGCCTCCACGGAGAAGCACAACACCCGGCTGGGGATCGCCCGGCCCGAGCAGGACGAGGTCGCCGCGCGGTCCCATCAGCGCGCCGCCGCCGCGCAGAAGAACGGTCTCTTCGAGGCCGAGATCACGCCGGTGGAGATCCCGCAGCGCAAGGGCGAGCCCGTCGTCTTCAGCCAGGACGAGGGCATTCGCGGTGAGACCACCGCCGAATCGCTGGGCAAGCTGCGGCCCGCCTTCGCCAAGGACGGGACCATCACGGCCGGCTCGGCCTCCCAGATCTCGGACGGTGCGGCGGCGGTCGTCGTCATGAGCAAGGCCAAGGCCGAGGAACTGGGCCTGGAATGGCTCGCGGAGATCGGCGGGCACGGGAACGTGGCCGGGCCCGACAACTCCCTCCAGTCGCAGCCCTCCCGCGCGATCCAGCACGCGCTGGCGAAGGACGGTGCGGCCACCGGTGCGGAGTTGAGCGTCGACCAGCTCGATCTGATCGAGATCAACGAGGCGTTCGCCGCCGTCGCCGTGCAGTCAACGAAGGACCTGGGCGTCAGCCCCGAAAAGGTGAACGTCAACGGCGGTGCGATTGCCCTCGGTCATCCGATCGGGATGTCCGGCGCGCGTATCGTGCTGCACCTCGCGCTCGAACTGCGGCGGCGGGGTGGCGGCGTGGGCGCTGCCGCGCTGTGCGGCGGCGGTGGGCAGGGGGACGCGCTCGTGGTGCGGGTGCCCGTGCCGGGGTCCGTGCCGGAGAAGTAGGTCCTGCGGGTGCGGGGCGGCGGGTGCGCGGCGGCGGGTGCGGGTCGGGTTTGCAGAGAGCAGAGGAGTGCGGCAGGTGGCGGTAGACGTTCCCGGGCTGGTGGAACAGGCGAGGGAGGGCCGGCCGCGGGCGGTGGCCCGGCTGATCTCTCTCGTGGAGGGCGCGTCGCCCTACCTGCGCGAGGTCATGGCGGCGCTCGCTCCGCGCTGCGGCAACGCATACGTGGTCGGGCTGACCGGTTCGCCGGGAGTCGGCAAGTCGACTTCCACCTCTGCGCTGGTCTCCGCGTACCGGCGGGCCGGGAAGCGGGTCGGGATTCTCGCCGTCGACCCCTCCTCGCCCTTCTCGGGCGGTGCGCTGCTCGGGGACCGGGTGCGGATGGGTGAGCACGCCTCCGATCCCGGCGTCTACATCCGCTCCATGGCCACCCGTGGGCACCTGGGCGGGCTCGCCTGGGCCGCCCCGCAGGCGATCCGCGTGCTGGACGCGGCCGGGTGCGACGTCGTGCTCGTCGAGACCGTGGGGGTGGGGCAGAGCGAGGTCGAGATCGCGGCGCAGGCGGATACGAGCGTGGTGCTGCTCGCCCCTGGGATGGGGGACGGGATCCAGGCGGCGAAGGCCGGGATCCTGGAGATCGGCGACGTGTACGTCGTGAACAAGGCCGACCGGGACGGGGCGGACGCGACCGCCCGCGAACTCAACCACATGCTGGCGCTCGGCGAGGCACGGGCGCCCGGTGACTGGCGGCCTCCCATCGTCAAGACGGTGGCGGCGCGCGGGGAGGGCATCGACGAGGTCATGGAGGCGCTGGAGAAGCACCGCGCGTGGATGGAGGAGCGTGGCGTGCTCGCCGAGCGGCGGGCACGACGGGCCGCCCATGAGATCGAGACGATCGCAGTGACGGCGCTGCGGGAGCGGATGGGGGAGCTGCGGGGCGGGCAGCGGCTCGACGCGCTGGCGGAGCGGGTCGTCGGGGGCTTCCTTGATCCGTATGCGGCGGCGGACGAGTTGGTTGCCGGGGTGACCGAGGGGTAGCGCTGGGGTTGGTCGGTGCGGTTCGTCGTGTGCGGGCGGCGCCGGGGCCTGCGGTCCGGCGCGGCCGTACTGGGACGGCATTATTTACGGCCTGGCACCGTCGACGTCAGTTTGGACGTGACGTTGATGCCAGGCCGAAAATAACGCTTGAGTGTCCCAGTACGACCACCCCTCCCCTCCGGCCCCGGCGCCTCGCGTCGGTGGTGGGTGCGGGGGTGGGGTGCGCTCTCTTAGTCGTCGTCGGTGTCTTCGGACTCGTCGTTCCGCTCCTGGGTTACCTTGCCGGTCTTCGTGTCGACCGTCAGCTCGTGTTCCTTGCCGTTCTTCAGCGTCTCGACCTCCCAGGCCGGCTTCTTGGCGTCGTCCTCCAGGTCGACCGACGTCACCGTGCCGTGAGCGGCTGCCGCGCGGGCCGCCTCTGCCGCTGACAGCTGGGTGGGGGACGCTTCGTCGTCGTCCTGCTCCTTGTGGTCGCTGATGACCTTGTTCGTCGCCGCGTCCAGCGTGACCTCGTGGGACGTGTTGCCCTTGGTGAGCTCGACCTCCCAGACCACGTTGTTCTTTTCGTCGTCCAGCTCGATGCCGGTGACGGTGCCGGGGGCGGACTTCTGGGCTGCGGCTGCTGCTTCGGCGGCCGTCGTCTTGGCCTGCTTGGCGTCCCGGGTGTCGTCGTCCTGGACGGAGGAGGTCTTGGTCGCCTGCTGGGCTTCGCCGTCGGCTGCGGCTACCACTCCGCCCGCGCCGATCAGGGCGGTGGCGGTGATGGTGGCGATGGCGATCTTGCGCTTCATGGTTCCTCCCGAGCTGTTTGTGATGCTCCGAGAGTGGCGGGGCGATGCTGAACGCAGGCTGAAGTCACCTGAAGATCACTTCAGGTGCGATGGGGGAGAGTGGGGCCATGCGCTTGCTGATCGTGGAGGATGAGCGGCGGCTCGCCCGGTCGCTGGCCGGCGGGCTGACCGCGGAGGGCTTCGCCGTCGATGTCGTGCACGACGGGACCGAGGGGCTGCACCGGGCGAGTGAGGGTGACTACGACCTGATCGTTCTCGACATCATGCTGCCTGGGATGAACGGCTACCGCGTGTGTGGAGCTTTGCGTGCGGCGGGGGATGAGACGCCGGTGCTGATGCTGACCGCGAAGGATGGCGAGTACGACGAGGCCGAGGGACTTGATACCGGGGCGGATGACTATCTGACCAAGCCGTTCTCGTACGTGGTGCTCGTCGCCAGGGTGCGGGCGTTGCTGCGGCGGCGGACGCGGGGTGCGCGGGCGGTGTTGACGGTGGGGGAGCTGGTCGTTGATCCGGGTAGTCGGCGGGTGATGGTGGGGGAGCGGGAGGTCACGGTGACCGCGAAGGAGTTCGCGGTGCTGGAGCACCTGGCGGTGCGGGCCGGGGATGTCGTGTCCAAGGCGGAAGTGCTGGAGCACGTCTGGGACTTCGCGTACGAGGGTGACGTGAACATCGTCGAGGTGTACATCAGCGCGCTGCGGCGCAAGCTCGGGGCGGGCTGGATCGTCACGGTGCGGGGCGCCGGATACCGGCTGGTGGACGCCGGTGCGTAGGGGGTCGGTACGGGCGCGCGCGGCTTGGGGGGCGACGCTGGTGGTCGCTGTGGCGCTGGTCGCCGCCGGGATCGCCGTGGTGGCGGTGCTGCGGGGCGGACTGGCCGACAACGCCCGGCTGGAGGCCGAGAACGCCGCCCGTGCGGTGGGCGCGGAGGTGTCCCGCGTGGACGCGGGCGGGGTGGGTGAGGTGGACGGGCTCGACGAGGACGAGCCGGCGCAGGTCGTGGGGGCGGGCGGGAACGTGCTCGGGTCGGACGAGACGTTGCGGGGGCGGGGGCCGATCGCCGACTTCAACCGGGTGGAGGGGGACGAGGACGTCGAGGGGGAGAGCGAGGAGGAGGTTCTCGCGTTGCCCCTCGAGGACGGCGGCACGGGGGACTTCTCGGTCGTGGCGGTGCAGAGCACCCTCCGGGACGGGACGCCCGTGACGGTGTACGCGGGGGCCTCGCTGGAGGATCAGCAGGAGGCCGTGTCGTCGGTGACGCGGGCGATGCTGCTCGGGCTGCCTGCCTTGTTGGCGGTGGTGGCAGGGGTGACGTGGCTGGTGACGCGGCGGGCGCTGCGGCCGGTGGAAGGTATTCGGGGAGAGCTGGCCGGGATCATGGCGAGCACCGATCTGTCGCGGCGGGTGCCGGAGCCGCAGGCCCGGGACGAAGTTGCCCGGCTCGCCCGTACGACGAACGAGACCCTCGCTGCTCTGGAGTCTTCGGTCGAGCGGCAGCGGCGGTTCGTCGCGGACGTGTCGCATGAGCTGCGGAGTCCTATCGCCTCGCTTCGTACGCAGCTGGAGGTGGGGGCGGCGCATCCGGAGCTGCTGGACGTGGACGGGGCGGTGCGGGACACCGTGCGGCTGCAGGAACTGGCGGCCGATCTGCTGCTGCTGGCCCGGCTGGACGCCGGGGAGCGGCCGGGGGAGGGGCGGGTGGCGCTCGGTGCGCTGGTCCGGGAGGCGGTGGCGGAGCGCCGGCCGCGTCCGGTGCGGGTGGGGGAGCTGGACGAGGGTGAAGTGACCGGGTCGCCGGGGCAGTTGGGGCGCGTCGTGCGGAATCTGCTGGACAACGCGCAGCGGCACGCCGCCTCGGAGGTCAGGGTCGCCGTGCGGGCTGCGGGTGAGTGGGTGGAGCTGGAGGTCTCCGACGACGGGAGCGGGGTGCCGGAGGGGGAGCGGGAGCGGATCTTCGAGCGGTTCGTACGGCTCGACGAGGCGCGCAGCCGTGAGGAGGGCGGGGCCGGTCTGGGGCTGGCCATCGCCCGTGACGTGGCGGAGCGGCACGGTGGGACGCTGCGGGTCGCGGGTGGGTCTTCGTTCGTGCTGCGGTTGCCGAAGGGTTAGTGCCGTGACCGGCAATGTTTGCCCGTTGAGGAGCGTCGTCCAGTTATGGGGTCTCCCCGGGCCGCAGGCCCAGGGGACGCGATCGCAAGGCGGCCGGAAGTCCTTGTAGCGGAGCTACCAGGGCTTTTGGCCAACGCGGCGTGGGGGCACCTCCCGGCCGAAGGCTGGGGGAGTGCGTGATGGGCGGCGCGACAGGGCAAAGGTT
>NZ_JBOHCV010000561.1:0-6165 GCF_050698815.1 Streptomyces sp. | reverse complement strand
GGCCTGGGAGGTACGGGGCAGGGAGACGCCGGCCTGGTTGTACGCCCAGGAGGTGAGCCCGGAGCAGTCGAAGGAGCTGGGGCCGGTCGCGCCCCACACGTACGGCGAACCGATCTTGCTCTTGGCGGCGGAGAACGCCGCGCCGGCCCGCTGCGAGGCCGAGGCGTCGCCACCGAGATCCGCGCGCGAACTGGCGGCGCGGTCGGCGCGGGCCTGCTCGGCGGCGAGCTTCGCGCGTTCGTCCGCGGTCAGGGAGTTGAGCAGCGAACGGGCGTCGGAGAGCTTGCCCTGGATCTTCTTCTTCTTCGCGCCGAGTTCCTTGCGGGTCTCGGCGAGGTCGGCCAGTTTGTCCGAGGCTTCCGCACGCTGCTGGGCCAGGGTGCGCTGCTTGCTCTTGATCTTCTTGAGCGCATCGGCCTGCTTGGTGCTCAACTGGTCGAGCGTGGAGGCCTTGTCGAGATAGCTGTCCGGGTCCGAGGAGAGGAAGAGCTGCACGGACGGGTCTATGCCGCCGGTGCGGTACTGCGCGGTGGCCATCGAACCGAGGCCGTCCCGCATGTCGTTGAGGTCGCCCTGCCCACGCGCGACGGTGTCCTGCAGATCGCCGACCCGCTTCTCGAGCTTGGCCTGCTTCTCCTTGGCACCGTTGTACTTCTCCGTTGCCCCTTCGGCGTCCTCGTAGAGCTTGTCGACCTTCTCCTTGACCTCCTTCGCGGAGGCCTTGGGCTCAGCCTGTGCGGCCGTGGAGGTGAGTGCGACGGCTGCAGCGGCGGTTGCCGTGAGTACGGTGACGCGGCGAGTGCGGCTGGGCTGCTTGGGACGACGGTGGGACGCCACTGGGGCGAGCTCCTTCTTCCTCAGCCGCCTGCCGGTCGGTCGCTACCGGCTCCACTTCACCTTGGCTGTCGGCTCTGCGGAATGAGGCGGTCCTCCGCTGCCATCCCGGATGGATGGTCAACCTCGCGGAGGTTCGGGGCCAGACATTAGCCATGCGTATCAGTGCGATCAAATCACTCTGGGAAAAAACCTGTCACACGACTGGATTCTTTACCCTTCTCGAACAGGGAGCGATGGCGGCGTCACGCAGGGGCGCGAAATCGGCCCTCGCGCCGGAGTGTTGGGCTCCACGCCGGCACCGCTGCCGGCTCGCGCAGTTAAGTCCTGTTCCGTCCGGGGCCGTGGAGAAAGAGGAGTTGGGTCCCGATTCCGGACGAAGGCAGCGGACGCGCAGCCGTTCCCCGGCAGTTGGAGGTCCACCCCCACCCCTCGGTGTGACCCGGCGGCGCGGCCGCCGTCCGGGCACCGGTCCGCAGCGTCACGGACCCGCCCCGGTCACGATCCGAACGAAGATCCAACTGCTGTCGGTCACCCTGCTACCGTCGTAATTGCGCGAACCGCGCAATTAATCAGTTCCGTGTCCGGCAGGAGTGGACTCTCAAGTGACCCATCAGGAACGCTCGTCCACCCGGAGCAGGCGGCAGCGCCTGACGGAGCTGCTGGGCGAGGGCGACCTCAGCGTGCACGACCTGGCGGCGCAGTTCGACGTCTCGCTCTCGACGATCCGCCGCGACCTGGCTGTTCTCGCGGACCGCGGGAGCATCACCCGCACCTACGGCGGCGCCGTGAACCACCATGGTGTGGAGCGGTCGTGGCTGGACAAGGAGCGGGTGGAACGGGTGGAGAAGGACGCCATCGCGGCGGCGGCGGCCGCGATGGTCCGCAGTGGTGACGTGGTGCTCCTGGACGCGGGGACCACGGTCGCCAGGCTCGCGCACGAACTCCGCGACCGCACCGACATCACCGTCGTCACCAACGGTCTCTCCACACTGCTGGAGCTGGCCGACGCCGCGGTGGACGTCGTGGTGCTGGGCGGCAGACTGCGGCGGCCGAACGAGTCGCTGCTCGGCACCAGGACCGAGCAGGCGTTGCGCAGGATCAGCCCGGACATCGCCTTCCTCGGCGTCGACGGACTCGATCCCGTCCTGGGCGTCAACTGTCCCGATCACGAGCAGGCCGCGCTCAAGGAGGCCATGACCGAGTGCGCACGGTCTACCTGGGTGCTGGCCGACCCCTCCAAGCTGACGGCCGCGGACTTCCCCTACTGGGCCGCGATGCCGTCAGGCACCGGCCTGCTCTCGACCGGAGCCGGTGACCGGCTCGCCGCGTTCACCGACGCGCGGTGGTCGGTGCGCAGTGCCGGAACCGGGGAAACGGCAGCACGAATGTCTTGACAACAGGTTTCGCGGTGGTCAATCTGATGTGACTGAAACGCGCAATACAAGTCGCGCGATTCGATCACTTCGGAGGAGGTCCGGTGGCCCAGGTGCTCGTCATCGGTGACGACCTGACCGGCAGCAACGCGACCGGTGCGCTCTACGCCAGGCTCGGCCTGCGCGCCGTGACGGTCGGCGAGCTCGCCCAAGTGCCCCGTTTCGCGGAACGCGCGGACGTCCTGGTCGTCAACACCGGATCCCGCCACTGGTCTACGGACCGCGCCTACGCGGCCGTACGCGCCGCCGCCGGAACGGCCGCTTCCGCGCCGCTGGTGGTGAAGCGGGTGGACACCACGCTGCGCGGCAATCCGGGGGCCGAACTCGACGCGGTCGTGGATGCTGTCGTGGAAGCGGTCGAGGACGCAGCCGAGCACTCCGCCGCACGCGTCCGTGTGCTCGCCGTACCCGCCTTTCCCGACGCCGGCCGGACGACCGTCGGCGGGCTGCACCTCGTCGACGGCGTGCCCCTGACACGTACGGCCGTGGCCCGCGACCCCTTCGACCCCGTACGGCACTCCCGGATCGCCGCCGTGCTGGGTGAGCAGAGCACGCGCAGCACGGCCGAGGTCGCGCTGGACGTCGTGGAACAGGGCCCGGACGCGGTCGCGGCGGCGCTCCGCGGAACCGAGGCCGAGATCCTCATCTGCGACGCCACCGAGAACGACCACCTCCGTACGATCGCGCAGGCGGCCGCACGGATGGCCGCCGAGGACCGGGTGCGCTGGGTCTCGATGGACTCGGGTCCCTTCGGCGCCGCCCTCGCCGCCGCCCTCGGGCTGCGGCCGGAAGACGCCCGTACGGCGAAGGTGCTGGCCGTCGTCGGCAGCGGCACCGACCGCTCCCGCGAACAGCTCGCCCACGCGGAGACGGCGCTCGGGGTCCGCTGGATCGATGTCGACCCCACCGCGCCGGACGCCGACGCCGCGCTGGCCGGGCTGCGGGCGGTGGCCGACGAGGGGGCCACGGTCCTCGGCGTCCGGGTCGCGCCGGGGCCCGGCACGGCGGAGACCATCCTGCGCTGCCTGGCCGAAGTGGCCCGGCGTGCCGTGGCGGAACTGGCGCCCGGCGGTCTCTACGCGTCCGGCGGCGACGTGGCCGCGGCCATCACCTCCGCCCTCGGCGCGGACGGCTTCGCCATCGAGACGGAGGTCCTGCCGCTCGCCGTGGCGGGCCACCTGGTGGGCGGGCCTCACGACGGTCTGCACTTCGCGACGAAGGGCGGGCTCATCGGCGGTACGGAAGCCGCTCGTGACTGTCTCGAACACCTGCGGTCCGCCTGCACGCGGACCGCGCACACCCAACGCCCGTACGCACCACGCACGGAAACGCGGTGCCCGAAAGCGGAACAGCAGCCGGGCGCCGAACGCACGGAGAACGAACACCCGGAAGAGGTAACACCATGACCGACCGACAGCCGCCCGTCCTCGCCGTGACCCTCGGCGATCCCGCCGGCATCGGCCCGGAGATCACCGCACGGACCCTCGCCGACCCCGCCTCCGCCTCGATAGCCCGCGGGCTCGCCGTCGGTGACGCCGCGGTACTCCGCCGGGCCGTCGGCGTCTGCGGCCTGAACGTGCGGGTGAACGCAGTCGGCTCACCGGGCGAGGCCCGCTTCGAACCCGGCACCATCGATGTGCTCGACCTCGGCATCGCACCGGACGACCTGGAGTGGGGCAAGGTCAGCCCCGTGGCCGGCCGTTCCGCCGTGGCCGCGATCGAGACCGCCACCCGCATCGCGCTCGACGGCGAGGTCGACGGCATCGTCACCTCCCCCATCAACAAGGAGGCCATCTGGGCCGCGGGTTCCGAGCACCTCGGTCACACGGAGATGCTCGGCGAGCTGACCGGCGCGGCGCACTTCGACACCATGTTCGTGGTCCGCGGCCTGAAGATCTTCTTCACCACCCGGCACGTCGCCCTCCGCAAGGCGCTCGACCAGCTCACCGAGGAGCGGGTGTCCGCCAGCATCCGCCACGCGATCACCGCGCTGCGCGTCTTCGGCGACGACGAGCCCCGCCTCGCCGTCGCCGCGGTCAACCCGCACGGCGGCGAGAACGGCCACTTCGGCGACGAGGAGATCACCGTGCTGCGCCCGGCCGTGGAGAGGGCCGTCGCCGAGGGACTCGGCGCCGTCGGGCCGATCCCCGCCGACTCCGTCTTCCACCAGGGGCTCGAGGGCCGCTTCGACGGCGTGCTCTCGCACTTCCACGACCAGGGCCACATCCCCGCCAAGACCGTCGACTTCGACGGCACGGTCTCGGTCACCGTCGGCCTGCCGATCCTGCGCACCTCCGTCGATCACGGAACCGCGTTCGACATCGCGGGCACCGGCCAGGCCTCGCACGGCACGATGGCCGCCGCGTTCGGCGTCGCCGCCGACTTCAGCCGCTTCACCGGCCGGATCCGCGACGCGTACGGCACAGGAGCCGCGAAGTGAGCGCCGCGGCCGCCGCGGTGCCGGCCAAGCGGTGGGTGTACGTCATCCCGGTCGCCGCATTCATGTACATGCTGGCCTACCTGGACCGCAACAACGTCTCCGTCATCCTCCCGTACATGGACGGCGACCTGGAGCTTTCAGCCGCGGACCAGGGAATGGTCGGCGGAATCTTCTTCATCGGCTACGTCTTCCTGCAGATCCCGGCCGCCATCCTCGCCCAGCGGTGGAGTGCGCGTAAGACGGTACTGATCCTCATGATCGCGTGGGGAATCGCGGCCATGGCCTGCGCCCTCGTGCAGACCAAGACGCAGTTCTACGTGGCCCGGTTCGTGCTCGGCATCTTCGAGGGCGGTGTCTGGCCGGCGGTACTGATCCTGCTCGCCTCCTGGTTCCCGCTGCGCGAGCGGGCGCGTGCCAACGCGCTGTGGATGGCCTGCCTGCCCATCTCCTCGATCATCATGGCACCGCTGTCCGGGCTGATGCTCGACCACGCCAGCTGGCGCTGGGTGCTCCTGCTGCAGGGCGCGCCGCCGCTGCTGTGGGCGATCGTCTGGTGGTTCGCCGTCGCCGACCGGCCTTCGCAGGCCCGGTGGATCTCCCGCGAGGAGTCGGACCACCTGGAGCGGGCCATCGCCGAGGACGAGGCCGCCAAGCCGAAGACGGCCGGCAGCTCGTACCTCGCTGCGATCAAGCAGCGGTCCGTACTCCTGCTGATCGCCGTGTACTTCTTCTGGATGACCGGCTTCTACGGGTTCAGCCTGTGGCTCCCGTCGGTGATCAAAACCCTCACCAACGACGGCTCCTCCACACAAGTGGGCCTGCTCACGGCCATCCCGTTCACCGTCGCGCTGGCCGCCATGGTCGGCAACGCCGTCTGGTCGGACCGCACCGGCAAGCGGCGGCTCTCGGTCGCACTGCCCCTGATGGTGGGCATCGTGGCACTCCTGCTGGGCCAGACCGTGGAGAGCCCCGTCGTGCAGATGGTGCTGCTCTGCATCACCGCCGCCGCGGTGTTCGCCCCCTACGGCTCGTTCTGGGCCATCCCCGGGGAGCTGCTGCGCTTCGAGGTGGTGGCCGTGGCGCTGGGCCTCATCAACGCCCTGGGAAATCTCGGCGGGTTCGCCGGGCCCTACCTGGTGGGCTGGCTCACCGATTCGACCGGATCGAGCCTCACGGGCTTCGCCGTCCTCGCGGCGTTCCTCGGGGCTGCCGTGCTCATCGTGATCTTCGGGCTGCGCCCCGGGGCACCAGCGGCGGCCGGTGCGCCCGCCGGAGTGCCGGGGTCGGCGCCGGAGTCCGAGCCGGAGTCCGAGCCGAAGGAGGTCTCGGCGAACCGCGGCTGAACACGCCCGGTGTGCGGGGCGTACGGGCACCTGCCCCTACCCCCCCCACACCCGGCGTGTTAAGCCCCGGTTCGCCGAGACCACCAACGGCACCGACAACCGCCCCGACAAC
>NZ_JBOHCV010000560.1:0-4820 GCF_050698815.1 Streptomyces sp. | reverse complement strand
ATCTGGATCGTCTCGTCGCGGCCCGGGCCGACGCCGATCGCGGAGATCGGGGCGCCGGACATCTCCTCCAGCGCCTTGACGTAGCCCTGCGCGTTCTTCGGCAGGTCGTCGAAGGACTTCGCCTTGGTGATGTCCTCCGACCAGCCCGGCAGGAACTCGTAGACCGGCTTCGCGTGGTGGAAGTCGCTCTGGCTGAAGGGCAGCTCGTCGACCCGCCGGCCCTCGATCTCGTAGCCGACGCAGACCGGGATGCGCTCCCAGCCGGTGAGTACGTCGAGCTTGGTCAGGAAGAAGTCGGTGAGGCCGTTGACCCGCGTCGCGTACCGGGCGATGACCGCGTCGAACCAGCCGCAGCGGCGGTCGCGACCCGTGGTGACGCCCCGCTCGCCGCCGATGCTGCGCAGCGCCTCGCCGTCCGCGTCGAGCAGCTCGGTCGGGAAGGGGCCCGCCCCCACCCGGGTCGTGTACGCCTTGAGGATGCCGATCACCCGGCTCAGCTTCGTCGGGCCGACCCCCGAGCCGGTGCAGGCACCGCCCGCCGGCGGGGGGGAGGAGGTGACGAAGGGGTCCGTGCCGTGGTCCACGTCCAGCAGCGTGCCCTGGCCGCCCTCCATGAGGACGACCTTGCCCTCGTCGACGGCGTTGTTCAGGATCAGGGTGGTGTCGGCGACGAACCCGCGCAGCTCGTCCGCGTAGCCGAGCAGCTCCTCGACGATCTGCTCGGTGCGGATGGCACGCCGGTTGTAGAGCTTGGCGAGCACCTGGTTCTTGAAGTCGAGCGCCGCCTCGACCTTCTGCGTCAGGATCGACTCGTCGAACAGGTCCTGTACGCGGATGCCCGTACGGTTGATCTTGTCCGCGTAGGCGGGGCCGATGCCGCGGCCCGTGGTGCCGATCTTCCGCTTCCCGAGGAACCGCTCCGTCACCTTGTCGACCTCGGTGTGGTACGGCGCGATCAGGTGCGCGTTACCGCTGAGCAGCAGCTTGGAGGTGTCGACGCCGCGCGCGTTCAGTCCGCTCAGCTCGGAGAGCAGGACCGCCGGGTCGACGACGACGCCGTTGCCGATGACCGGGACGCAGTCCGGGGAGAGGATGCCGGAGGGGAGCAGGTGCAGCGCGTAGGTCTGGTCGCCGACGACGACCGTGTGGCCGGCGTTGTTGCCGCCCTGGTAGCGCACCACGTAGTCCACCGAGCCACCGAGAAGGTCGGTGGCCTTTCCTTTGCCCTCGTCACCCCACTGAGCACCGAGCAGCACGAGTGCGGGCACAGGCGTACACCCCTTCCGGGCGGGGCATGTCCCACGTGCATGGCGCTTTGCCATCGCAAGAGCCGCGGACCGGTGCCCCGGAAATAGAGAACGCCCCTGGCGCAACAGCGACAGGGGCTCTTGCACCGAGAGGCTACCTGAGAGAGGAACATGGTGTCGGCTCCAGACCCCGCGGGGACCTCACGACCCCCGCTGCTCGTGGTCATCGACCCCCTCGCCCGGCTCGCGGACGGAGAGTCCGTGCGGATCGCGCGGGACGTGCTGTGTGCGGGCGCACCGGGTACGAAGGTGTGCCTGCCGCAGAGCGTGGAGGAGACCGAGCGGGCGCTGGCCCGCCGGGGCAGCCGCCGTCCCGTCGTCGTCGGCGACGACAGAGCGTTGCTACGGGCCGTACAACTCCTGCACCGTGAGCGGGAGTTGAGCGAGGCGGCGCTTTCGGTGGTCCCCGTCGGCACGGCGGCCGCGGTGGCCCTTACGCGCGGGCTGGGCGTACCGGCGGACGCGGTGTCGGCGGCACGCACGGTGCTGGACGGAGTCGGGTGCCGGCTCGATCTGCTGCTGGACGACAGCGGCGGGGTGGTGCTGGGGGGCCTGCGCATCCCGGAGGTGCCGGGTGTGGGGGCGGTCACGGAGCGGACGGACCGGCTGGAGCCGGCCGGCTGCGCGCCGTTCTCGCGTACGCGGCGCTCGCTGACGCGGTCGATGCGCGCGGTCCGCCGGGCGGCCGCCCCGCTGCCGCCCGCCCGGCGGCTGCGGGTGGAGGCGGACGGCGAACTCCTCGCCGACCTCGACCACCCTGTGACCGAGGTCTCGGTGATGCCGGACGAATGGGAGCGGGGCCTGGCCCAGGTGACCGTACGCCCGGAGGCGGCGGACCCGTCGGAGCCGGTCACCGCGCGGGCACGTGCGGTCACGGTCTCCGGGCCGGACTTCCGCTACCGCGCGGACGCGCTGGTCGGCGGCCCGGTCCGATTCCGTACCTGGACCGTCCTGGCCGACGCCTGGACGCTCACCCTGCCGGGGTGATGATCCCAAGGTCTGGTCGCGGCGGGCCCGGTCAGGGCGCGAAGAGGGTGCTGGCGAGGACCACGTGGACCGTGGTGCCGCCGAGGATGCTCAGCAGGGCGTTGCGTCGCCATAGGTGCAGGCCGATGGTGGTGGCCAGGGCCAGTAGGGGGGCGGTGGCACGTGATTCGGCCAGGGGGAGGTCGCGCAGGCAGTAGGCGAGCAGGATCACCATGACGCCGGCCGGCATGCGGGTGCTGAGGTACTGGACGGTGCTGCTGGTGTGCAGCGGGGACAGGGCTGTGAAGGGCAGGGCGCGCAGGGCCCAGGTCACGGCGGCGGAGACGGCGACTGCGGCGATCAGATAGGAGGTGTCAGGCATGGAGGGTCCTCGTGCGGGTGGTGAGGCGCCGGGTCAGGAGGGCGGCGGTGAACAGGACGCAGGCGGCCAGCATCATTTGGCCGGGGAGGAGAAGGCGGGCTGCGAGTGCGCTGAGCAGGGCGAGGACGGGAGTGGGAAGGTCATCGCGCCGGTCCCGGATCGCGTCGAGGGCCAGGACGGTGAACAGGGCGGTGAGGGCGAAGTCCAGGCCGGTGACGCTGTCTGGGACGAGCGAGCCGAGTAGTCCGCCGGTGGTGGCGCTGCCCACCCAGTACAGGTGCATGTACAGCTGGAGCCACAGGATGCGGTGGCTGGGCCAGGAGCGGGCCTGCTCGCTGGTGGTCAGGGCGTATGCCTCGTCGGTCAGGGCGAAGGTGCTGTAGGTCTTCGCGAGGCGCCCGCTCACGCGGTGCAGGGGGAAGGAGAGCGTGTAGAAGACGTGCCGGATGTTGACCAGGAAGGCGGTCAGGGCGACCGTCCCCAGCGGTGCGACGGTGGCGACCAGGCCGACGAGCACGAACTCGAACGATCCGGCGTAGATGAGGGCGGTGAACGCGCTCGCCCACCACCAGGCCAGACCGGACTGCGTGACGAGGATTCCGAAGGCGAGGCCGAGCGGCACCAGCCCCAAGCCCACGGAAGCGGAGTCCTTGAACGCGGCCAGAGCCGCAGGCGCCGGGCTCGCCCCCGCCCCCGGACCTGGGGCCGGGGGCGCGATGGCGTGCCCAGCAGGATCGCGGACCACGGACGGAGATATTCCCATGTGGAAATATTAGGACGGAATCAGCCTTATATGGTTGCCGATCATGGCTCTAGGATCAAGCTATGAGCAATGAAGTGCATATCGATCACATCGACAGCGAAATTTTGTTTCATCTGCGCCAGGACGGGCGGCTGACCAACGTCGAACTGGCCAAACGGGTGGGCCTGACCCCGCCGCCGTGCCTGCGCCGGGTCAAGCGGCTGGAGGAAGCCGGCGTCATCACGGGATACCGGGCCGTCGTCGACCCCGAAGCCCTCGGCCATGGGCTGGAAGTCCTCATCGACGTCGAAGTCAGTGCCACCGACCGCAAGACCTTCGAGGAGTTCGAGAAGACCGTGGTGTCCTTCGAGGAGGTCGTCGAGTTCCGTCGCATGTTCGGCCGCCCCGACTACTTCGTCCGCGTCGCCGTGGCCGACCATGCCGCCTACGAGGCATTCCTCACCGGCAAACTCAGCGGCCTGTCCTGCGTCCTCCGCCTCGTATCCCACCTGACCATGAAGAAGATCAAGACCAGCTCCTGACGGTCCGCTGTTCCTCAAGCGGGCCGGCGGGATCAGTCCTCGCGCGTGTACGCGAACTCCTGGCCGGTCCCGGTGAAGGTGCGCACCATGCGGCCGTCGTCCTCGAGGCGCAGGGTGGCCGCGCCGCCGCTGCGGCACTCGCCGGACGAGGCGTCCTCGTCGACCGCGGGCGGAGCGAGACGAACCGGATCGTCCTCGCCGCCGCCGTCCGTGCCCACGGAGAAGATGTCGGCGGTCGCCTCGCAGCGTTCGTCGGGGGCTTCCGAGACCATGCCGATGGCCGCGCCGCTCGCCGTCACCTGCTCGACGGTCACCGTCTGGATGCCGCCGCCCGGCAACGGGCGCTGCCAGTCGCCGAGATACTCCTTGGGCAGCTTCTCCGGCTCCCGTACCCGGTGCAGCGTGGCGGTGCGGCCGGCGGCCTCCCAGGCGAGGGTGGAGTCCGGGCCGCGGGTGAGGGTGTGCGAACCGAGGGCCGCGCACTTCCCCTCGGGCACGCTCTTGACGACCTTGGTGTCCAGGTCGAGCGAGTCGCCGGCCGAGACGAGCTTGCCGTCGCTCTTGCACTCGTAGGTCAGGCCGAGGCTGATGCTGTTGGCGACGACCTCGCCCTTCTGACCCTCGGTGATGACGAAGCGGCGGTACTGGCCGGTGGGTTCGCCGTCCCGGGTGACGGGGCCGCTCCAGGTGCCGACGTACCCCTTGGGCACGTCGGAGTCGGCCTGGTCGCCACCGCCGGACCCGGACCCGGAGTCCAGCAGCGGGAGTTCGGCACCCGAGGCGGCGAAGGCGACACCGGCGACGATGACGGCGGCCAGGCCGGCGATCGCGAGGCGGCGGCGGCATGGCTGAACCGCATCAACCGCGGGCGGTGGCTGATC
>NZ_JBOHCV010000559.1:0-3978 GCF_050698815.1 Streptomyces sp. | reverse complement strand
GCCTTCTACCGTGACCGGCGCCCCGACGCGTACGACGGGCTGGTGCAGCCCTGATGACGGCCCAGGACCACGCGAGGCCGCAGACCTCGCTGCACGCGCGCCACCGCGCCGTCCTGCCCGACTGGCTCGCGCTGTACTACGACGACCCCATCGAGATCACACACGGCGAGGGCCGTCACGTCTGGGACGGCGACGGCAACTGCTATCTCGACTTCTTCGGCGGCATCCTCACCACGATGACGGCGCACGCGCTGCCCGAAGTCACCAAGGCCGTCAGCGAGCAGGCGCAGCGCATCCTGCACACCTCCAGCCTCTATCTCGACCGCCCCATGGTGGAGTTGGCCGAACGGATCGCCGCGGTCTCCGGTATCCCCGACGCTCGCGTCTTCTTCACCACCTCGGGCACCGAAGCCAACGACACCGCCCTGCTGCTGGCCACCACCCACCGCCGCTCCAACCAGATCCTGGCGCTGCGCAACAGCTACCACGGCCGTTCCTTCTCCGCGATCGGCATCACCGGCAACCGCTCCTGGTCCCCGACCAGCCTCTCACCGCTGCAGACGCTCTACGTGCACGGCGGCGTGCGCACCCGCGGCCCGTACGCGGCGCTGGACGACGACGCCTTCATCGCCGCCTGCACCGAGGACCTGGCCGACATGCTCGGGCAGACCGGCGGCGAGGTCGCCGCGCTGATCGCCGAACCCGTACAGGGCGTCGGCGGCTTCACCTCACCGCCGGACGGCCTGCTCGCCGCCTACCGTGAACTGCTGCGCGAGCACGGCGTGCTGTGGATCAGTGATGAGGTGCAGACCGGCTGGGGCCGCACCGGCGACCACTTCTGGGGCTGGCAGGCCCACGACCAGGCCGGCCCGCCCGACATCCTCACCTTCGCCAAGGGCATCGGCAACGGCATGTCGATCGGCGGCGTCGTCGCCCGCGCCGAGGTCATGAACTGCCTGCGGGCCAACTCCATCTCCACCTTCGGCGGCAGCCCCGTGACCATGGCCGCCGGCAACGCCAACCTCAACTACCTGCTGGAGCACGACCTGCAGGGCAACGCGCGCCGCGTCGGCGGGCTGCTGCTGGAGCGGCTGCGCGCGGTGGCCGCGGGACTGGGCATCGTACGGGAGGTGCGCGGCCGCGGCCTCATGATCGGCGTCGAGCTGGTGCACCCGCACACCGACACCCCGGCACCCCAGGCGGCCGCGCTGGTGCTGGAGGTGGCACGCGAGCACGGACTGCTCCTCGGCAAGGGCGGCGGCCACGCGACCAGCAGCGTGCTGCGCGTCGCGCCGCCGCTGACCCTGACCGTCGCGGAGGCGGAAGAGGGCGCCGCGATCCTGGAGCGCGCCCTGCGCACGGCAGACACCGAACTGGGAGGGAGGAGCGAGCGATGACCCACACCCGTACGGTCGTCCGCGGCGGCCTCGTCATCACCGCGGCCGACGAGACCCACGCGGACGTCCTCATCGAGGACGGCCGCATCGCGGCGGTCGCCACCACCGGCGGCACCGTCGCCGAGGGCTGGAGCGCAGAGCGGAGCATCGACGCCACCGGGAAGTACGTCATCCCGGGCGGCGTCGACGCCCACACCCACATGGACTTCCCCTTCGGCGGCACCTTCTCCGCCGACGACTTCGAGACGGGCACCAGGGCCGCCGCCTGGGGCGGCACCACGACCATCGTCGACTTCGCCGTCCAGACCAAGGGGCACGCCCTGCGGGAGGGCCTGGACCGCTGGCACGCCAAGGCCGACGCCCAGTGCGCCATCGACTACGCCTTCCACATGATCCTCTCCGACGTCAACCAGGGGACGCTGAAGGAGATGGACATGCTGGTGGAGGAGGGCATCACCTCCTTCAAGCTGTTCATGGCCTATCCCGGCGTCTTCTACAGCGACGACGGGCAGATCCTGCGCGCCATGCAGCGCACCGCCGCCAACGGCGGACTGATCATGATGCACGCGGAGAACGGCATCGCCATCGACGTCCTGGTGGAACAGGCGCTGGCCGCCGGCCGCACCGACCCGCGCTACCACGGCGAGGTGCGCAAGGCCCTGCTGGAGGCGGAGGCCACGCACCGCGCGATCCAGCTGGCGCGGGTGGCGGGCTCGCCGCTCTACGTCGTGCACGTCTCCGCCGAGGAGGCCGTCGCCGAGCTGACCACCGCACGGGACAAGGGCCTGCCGGTGTTCGGGGAGACCTGCCCGCAGTACCTCTTCCTGTCCACCGACAATCTCGCCGAGCCGGACTTCGGCGGCGCCAAGTACGTCTGCTCCACGCCGCTGCGGCCCCGCGAGCACCAGGCGGCTCTGTGGCGCGGGCTGCGCACGAACGACCTGCAGGTCGTCTCCACCGACCACTGCCCGTTCTGCTTCGTCGGCCAGAAAGAGCTGGGCCGTGGGGACTTCTCCAAGATTCCCAACGGCATGCCGGGCGTCGAGCACCGGATGGACCTGCTGCACCAGGCGGTACTGGACGGCCACATCTCGCGCCGCCGCTGGATCGAGCTGGCCTGCGCGTCCCCGGCCCGGATGTTCGGGCTCTACCCCAAGAAGGGCACGCTGCAGCCGGGTTCGGACGCCGACGTCGTCATCTACGACCCGCATGCGGAGCAGACGCTGTCCGCCGAGACCCACCACATGAACGTCGACTACTCGGCCTACGAGGGCAAGCGGCTCACCGGACAGGTGGAGACGGTGCTCTCCCGGGGCGAGACCGTCATCGACCGGCGTACGTACGCCGGACGCGCCGGCCACGGCCAGTACACGCCCCGCGGACTGTGCCAGCTCCTCGACTGAAACCGACGGTGGACAGGAACGTGAAAGACCAGTTGAAAGGAAGAGGGGGCATGGACTTCGGACTCGTTCTGCAGACGGACCCGCCCGGCTCGAGAACGGTCGGCCTGATGAAGCGCGCCGAGCGCAACGGGTTCGGCTACGGCTGGACCTTCGACTCGGCGGTGCTGTGGCAGGAGCCGTACGTCATCCACAGCCGCGTACTGGAGCACACCGACCGGCTGATCGTCGGCCCCATGGTCACCAACCCCGGCACCCGTTCCTGGGAGGTCACCGCCTCCACCTTCGCCACCCTGAACGAGATGTACGGCAACCGCACGGTGTGCGGCATCGGCCGGGGCGACTCGGCGATGCGGGTGGCGGGACGCAAGCCGAACACCCTCGCCCGGCTGAGCGAGGCGATGTCCGTCATCCGGGACCTGGCGGAGGGCCGGGAGGCCGTCATCGACGGCACGCCGCTGCGGCTGCCGTGGGTGAAGGACGGCAAGCTGCCGGTATGGATGGGGGCGTACGGGCCGAAGGCGCTGGCCATGGCGGGACGGGAGGCGGACGGCTTCATCCTCCAGCTCGCCGACCCGTATCTCACCGAGTCGATGGTCAAGGCCGTCCGGGTGGCCGCCGCGGAGGCGGGGCGCGACCCGGACGAGGTCACCATCTGCGTGGCGGCCCCGGCCTACATCGGCGACGACCTGGCGCACGCCCGTGAGCAGTGCCGCTGGTTCGGCGGCATGGTCGGCAACCACGTGGCCGACATCGTCGCGAAGTACGGCACGGCATCCGACGCCTCGGGCGGCGCCGTGCCCCAGGCCCTGACCGACTACATCAAGGGCCGCGACGACTACGACTACAACGAGCACGGGCGTGCGGGCAACGTGCACACGCAGTTCGTGCCCGACGAGATCGTCGACCGGTTCTGCATCCTCGGCACTCCCGAGCAGCACATCGAGAAGCTCAAGGCTCTGCAAGAGATCGGCGTCGACCAGTTCTCCGTCTATCTCCAGCACGACAACAAAGAGGAGACGATGCGGGTCTACGGCGAGTCGATCATGCCGCACCTGCGCGACCACGTGACGGCAAAGGCATAGAGGGCAAGACCCTTGACCCAGCTCTGGAATCGCACCCGTGCGGTGGTCTTCGGCATCCTCGGCGTCGCCACCGTGGTCGCAGTATGGGACCTGTAC
>NZ_JBOHCV010000558.1:0-3908 GCF_050698815.1 Streptomyces sp. | reverse complement strand
GGCCTCGAGTCACCGGCGTCCGCATCCTGCGACTCCGGTTCCGGCAGGGGTGGTTGGTTGGTGGTGTTCTCTCCGGTGTTCTTCTGTGGTTGACGGCCGCCGCCCCGACCGGTCGGCTCACCGACGGCCGGACAACCGGCACTCGGCGGTGACGGCTGCTGCGCGGGCGACTCGGCGGGGTGAGCGGTGATCAGCCGGGCCAGGCCCGGGGCCGGGCGGTGGCCGTCGCGTACGGAGGCGGCCTGCTCGGCCGTCAGCGGCTCGTTGGAGATGAGCTGGACGGTGACGAACCGTCCGCTCTCCACCCGCACCCGCCACTCGTGCAGGTATCCCTCGGCGAGCAGCTCCTGCTTGGCGTTCTGGAACGCGGTCTTCTTGATCCGCGCGCGCTGCGCGGTGGCGCTCAGTGGTTCGTCGGCGCTGTCCGGCAGCGAGAGTTGCCAGACCAGCAGGTGCACGGCGTGCGAGGACAGCCGCGGGTGGCGAATGATCTGGTTGGGGATCTGCGCGAAGAAGCGCGCAGGCGAGATAACATGCCGAAGCATCCCGGGACTCCTTTGAAGTCCTGTGGGGTGTAGGTCCCCGGACGGTGTTCCACCACCGGTCGGGGACCGCCTCGTTCTGGCACGAGGCGACCCGCTTGAGGGGCAGCGTACACCTCACGGTGACGATCGGACGACCATACGTCACGCATGGTGACGCTCGGGCCAAGCCACGAACCGTCGGCTCGGACGCACCGAAGACGGCAAGGGTCGGCGGTCGAGGCCCGGCCGTTACGGCAGGCGCTCCGCGATGACGTTGCCGGGGTCGTCCAGCCACGTGTGCTGGCCGCGATCGGAGACGGTGACGCCGAAGCGGCCGAGGTCCGGCTGCTCGGCCTCGCGCCATGTCGTGTAGGCGGCGACGACCTCCGACCACAGGTTCCGGGGGCCGTAGGCGACCACGGAGGTGGGCTCGTACCAGCCGCCGTAGGACACCACCGTCACCGAGCTGCCGGCCTGGTCCCACAACTGGACCTGGCGCTCCTCGCCGTCGCCGCGGTGAGCGTAGTCGATGTCCGGCACCCACAGCCCGAGCGCGAAGTCCTGCGCCCAACCGCCGCCCAGAATCTGACCCGGCTCGATCACCGACGCGGACCTGCGGCAACTCTCCGGTGGAGACAGCTCTCTGCCGGGGCGCTCGCCACGCGCCCACATGTAGTGAGCGGTCCCCACCAACCGGCCCGATGCCGTACCGCCGTCCACGGTGAGCCTGAGAAGCCCACCGCCGGCATAGCACGTGCCGAACGGCGCAAGAACGACCGCGCCACCCGTGCACTGCTCCACCCACGCACGGGGAATCCGCCGCACCGCCGCGGTGGCGATGATCCGGTCATACGGCGCCGAACCGTCCCATCCCTCCATACCGTCGCCACAGACGATCCGGGGGTGACAGCCGGCCTTGGCGAGGTTGTCCGCGCCCCACGAGGACAGCTCCGGGTCGATCTCCACCGTCGTGACGTTGCCGTCGCCGACGCGCTCACACAGCAACGCCGTGGCATACCCGGAGCCCGTGCCCAGCTCCAGCACCCGATGACCGGGCTCCAGGTCGAGATGACACAGCTTGGAGCACACGATGTCCGGGGCGGACACCGAGCTGGTGAAGTCGCCGCGGGCCGGTACCCGCGGCAGCCGGTGACCGTCCATCTGCGTGACGACGCTGCGGTGCGGATCCCAGACGGCTCGATACCAGGCGTCGGGGTCCCCGTCGCGGTCGAGTACCGGATACAGCCCGTCCTGCCCCGCGACCTGGGACCAGACCCTGCGCGGTACGAAGTGCGCGCGGTCCACGGCATGGAACGCATCGCGCACCCAGGCGGCACGGAAGGCTCCCTTGGCCGCTACCGCACCCCCGCAGATGTCACGGAAGTCCACGAGTGCTGCTACTTCTTCTCGGGGTTGTCGCCGTCCGGACTCGGCGGCTCCGGCGGCGGGGTCCACGGCTTGTCCGACGGCTCTCCCCTGTGATTCCCCACAGCGCCTCCTCGCTCGGTACGTGCAGTCGGTTGCCTGTACCGTACCCAGAGTGACGATTGCGGGGATTCGGCCGCAACCCCGTCCGGGCAACGCTCATCCCGTACGGGCGAATTGCTCGCTTCGCAGGCCGAAGCACCCGGTTCGCGCATACCGTCTACCGGGAGCGACGCGCTGACCGGCGGTGCTGTACGCGTCAGCGGTGAGCTTGTACGCGGCGTGCAGCGTGACCGACCGTCGGCTCGCACGTTGGGCGCGCAAGTGCGGTACGCAGTAGGCGAGTCGGTGTGCGGGGCGGTACGGAGGGGTGCGGGCATGGAGGATCACGAACAACTGCCGGGGCAGGAGTCCGAGTCCGGGTCGGGCATCCTGCACGTCTTCGGGCGGCAGCTGAAACTGTGCCGGAAACGGGCGGGCCTGGAGCGGCCGGAGCTGGGCGCGCAGACGGGGTACTCGGCGTCGACGATCGCCTCCTTCGAGCAGGGCCGCCGCATCCCACCGCCACGGTTCATCGACCAGGCCGACGAACTGCTGGACGCGGGCGGCGTGCTGCGGGCCGGCAAGGAAGAGGTTGCGCGGGCTCAGTACCCGGCGTTCTTCCGGGATGCGGCGCGGTTGGAGACGGAGGCCGTTGAGCTGTTCGCGTACGACACGCACGTCGTCAAAGGGCTGTTGCAGACTGAGGAGTACATGCGTGCGCTGCTGACGATGAGGCGCCCTCTCCTGGACGAGGCAACGATCGAGCAGCGCGTCGCAGCACGTCTGGCCCGTCAGGAGATCTTCAACCGGTGGCCTGCGCCATTGCTGAGCTTCGTTCTGGAAGAGTCGGTACTGCGACGTCGACTCGGGGGTAGTTCGGTGCAGCGCGGCCAACTTGAGCAGATCCTGCTTATCGGCCAGAAGCGGAACGTTGAGATCCAGATCATGCCTCTGGACCGGGAGGACAACGCTGGAGTCGATGGGCCGTTCACCGTCCTCACCCGACGGGGCGCTGACGAGGTCGGCTACATGGAGGCCCAGGGCAGGAGCACACTGGTGACTGATCGAGAAGAAGTCCGTGCTCTCGCGGCACGTTATGGGATCATCCGAGCGCAGGCGCTCACCCCTCGTGAGTCTCTGGCCTTCGTCGAAAAGCTGCTGGGAGAGGTATGAACATCGAAGTAGTCACTGATTCCGCTGCTCAACTGGCCTGGTTCAAGAGCAGCTACAGCGGTGCTGAGGGCGGCGATTGTATCGAGGTCGCGGCCACTCCCCGCACCATCCACGTCCGCGACTCGAAGGACAGGGAAGGACCGATACTGTCAGTGGCCCCTGCTGGCTGGGCCGCCTTCGTAGGGTTCGCCGCGCAGGACTGATCGCCCGCAGCCAACGGCGCCCCGCCACCGGAAGCGATCCGGAGGTGGGGCGCCTTCTTGTACGCGCTTGTACGCGTGGCTCAGTCCACCTTCTTGGCCCGTCCGCGCGTCTTCCTCTCGGGACGCCAGGCCGTGAGGTCGTCTGCCGAGAGGCCGTGCTTGCTGCGCTGCTCGTCCAGGTACGCCTGGTACTCCTCGGCCGGATTGCCGCCCCACTCCTCATCATGCTCACCATGCCACTGGTGCACCCACGGCATCAGCTCCTGGATGCCCGCGATGAGCGGAGTCAGGCGCGGGCTGGCCCAACCGGCCTGGTCCGTACGGTCATTGATCACGTTGACCAGGGCCTGCACCTGGTCCTTGTGATCCCAGCCGGCCCAGCCGAGCAGAAGGGTGGGATCGGCGTCGGGCGACGCGTCCGGGTAGGAGATGAATCGCTCCTTCGGCACGTCCAGCTTGCCGCGATGCGACCAATAGGACGTCTTGAGGAAGTCGGCGGACGCGTACTTCGGCGGCACGGGGATGTCGAGCCGCTCCCCGG
>NZ_JBOHCV010000557.1:0-10723 GCF_050698815.1 Streptomyces sp. | reverse complement strand
GCAGGACGGCGCCGCCACCCGTCCTCTCCGGGGCGGCGGTGTACCAGGAGCCGGCGCCCGCGCTCACCGCCCCCGCCCCCGGCGCCACCGTGACCGACAGCACGAGGAGGGTGGCCACCAGCAGGAGCAGCTGACCGAATCGTCTGTGATGCCTGATTATCCTCATATATCTGGTGTACCTCAATTCGAACAATCAGACCAGAAGGACGTGACTCCGGCACCCGCCGCCGAGGCCCTCACACATCCGGCCGGGCACATATCCGGCCGAGGTGGTCCGTGATGCGGCGGGCGTGCTCGAGGCCGGGATCGAGGTCCGGGTTGTAGATGCACACGGTCATCCCCAGACAGTCCGGGGCCCGCAGCGCCGTGGTGGTCAGGGCTGTCAGCTCCGGCCAGGTCAGGCCGCCGGGCTGCGGGTAGTCGACGGCGGGCAGGGCATCGGTGGACAGCACGTCGAGGTCCACGTGCAGCCACCAGCCGCCGGCCCGGCGCAGGATGCGGTCGGTGGCGTCACGCGCGTACACCGCCGGGGCGTCCGGGGACGAGCCGAGATCGTCGGCCGTACGCAGGAGGATCCTCCCCGCCACCGACGGAATCCGGTGCTCCGCCAGCTCCTCCGCGTCGCGGGGCCCGAGCGCGACGACGGCGCCGGGGTCCAGGCTGGGCAGCAGCCTGGTCAGTGAACTCGGCAGGTTCTCACGGTGCAGTCCCAGGAGGAGGCCGAGCTCGCAGTCGGCGGCCTCGCCGGTGGTGCTGCGGTCCGGTGCCCAGGCGTCCTCGTGTCCGTCGACGAACAGCAGACCCACCTCCCCGGCCACATCGGCCGCACCGCGCAGGCAGCCCAGCAGGACGGGGCAGTCACCGCCGAGCACGAACGGACGTTCGCCGTCGCGCAGGCTGCCGGCGACCGCATCACGCAACGAAGCCGTGACCCGCTCCAGGCTGTCGAGCGACTTCAGCCCCGACCGCGCGTCCCGCTCCGGGCTGAGTACGCCGACGTCGACGTCACCGGCGTCGCGGATGGGCCGCCGGTGCTCCAGCAGGCTGATGAGCCCGGCGTCGCGCAGCGCTCGCGGCGCCCGCGCCACCCCCTCGGGGCGGCCGGCGGAATTGAAGGGAACGCCGAAAACTCTCACTCGCGCCTCCCGCCGGCGGATCGACGTCAGCAGGTGTTCCGACTTCCCACGGCAGACGGAATGACTCAGCCCTCGCGGTACGCATTGAGGAGCGCCGCCGCATACATAACGCGGAAAGGTCGGGTTGCCGGGAGTCCAAGTACGTGACGTACTTGACGTACTTCCCAGGGCCGCGCCATTCTGGAACGAAGACGAAGGAGGGCACTGTGTCCGGTGTGCACTATGAGAGCTACACGGAGGCGCGTACGCACCTCAAGGATCTCCTTGACGCGGCCGACGAGGGCCGGGTGGCAACGGTGCGCCGGGACACGGGCCGGGCCGCGGTCGTGGATGTCGAGCGACTGCGTCACTACCTGGCCATGGTCTGCCCGTCGACCGCACAGGTCGTGGCCGAAGCGGGGGGCTGGTCGGTGTTCGTTCCCGGCCTTCCGGTGGCGGCGGACGGAGCGACTTTCGATGAGGCCATCGGTGAAATGGTCGATGCGCTGCGCGAGTACGCCGAAGACTGGCAGGACCGTCTGCGCACGGCTCCCAACCATCAGGAAACCTGGGGCTTGGTGCAGATGATAGCTCTCAGTGACGACCAGCAGTTGGCCGATTGGCTGGTAGGGGCGGGTCGGTGAACCGACCACAGCCCGACCGTGAGCGCCATGAGCGGTTCTGTGGCACGGAGAACTGGGTGCGGGTGCGCGATGCGCGCGGGCGCACCGGTACCCATCACCTCACCTACGAGCTGACACTTCGCGACGGGCGGGTCCTGCGCACGCGGATCTCGCACCCGGTGGACCGCACGGTCTACGGCGCGGCGATGTGGAGTCACATTCTGCGTGACCAGCTTTCCGTCTCCGCGGACGAGTTCTGGGACTGCGTGCTGCACGGCCGCCTTCCGGACCGGGGGGTCCCACCGGTGCCCAAGGAAGCGCTGCCCGCCGACCTGGTGTACCTGCTGATTCACCGGGTCGGTCTGGCAGAGGGGGCAGTGGCCGGGCTGACCAAGGAAGAGGCGGTGGCCCGGCTTCAGCGGTACTGGACCGAAGGAACCTGAGTAGCCGGGGGTGTGGAGAAGGCGGCGGGGCGCCGGCGTGGACGGATGCCGGCCGCGCGCTACGCGGAGCGTGCGGCCCGTGCCAGCAGCAGCTCCCGCTCGCGCGCGTTGCGGGTCAGGGACGCCGCCCGTTCGAACTCCGCGCGCGCCTCCTCCTCCCGCCCCAGGCGCTCCAGCAGATCTCCCCGGACGCTCGGGAGCAAGTGGTATTCCCGCAGGGCTGGTTCGGCCGCCAGTGCGTCCACCAGCCGCAGGCCGGCCGCGGGGCCTTCCGCCTTCGAGACGGCGACCGCCCGGTTCAGCTCGACCACCGGGGACGGGGTCAGCGTCATCAGGCGGCCGTACAGGGCGGCGATCATCGCCCAGTCCGTGTCCGACTGCGCGTGGCACGCGGCGATCGCGGCCTGGACGGAGTACGGGCCGTGGCCCGCCCGTCGCAGGGCCTCGACGCCCCGGTGGATGAGCATGCGGTTCCACTTGGCGCGGTTCTGGTCGGCGAGCAGCACCGGCTCGCCGTCGGGGCCGGTACGGGCCCCGAGGCGGGAGGCCTGGAACTCCAGGAGCGCGGCCAGGCCGTGGACTTCGGGCTCCTCGGGCATCAGCGCCGCCAGGACGCGAGCCAGCCGGAGCGCGTCCTCGCACAGAGCGGGGCGCACGAGGTCGTCGCCGGCCGTCGCGGAGTAGCCCTCGTTGAAGACGAGATAGATGACCTCGAGGACCGACGCGAGGCGGGCTTCCCGGTCGGCGCCGTACGGGACCTCGAAGGGGACGCCGGCCTTGGCCAGCGTCCGTTTCGCGCGGACGATCCGCTGGGCGACCGTCGGCTCCGCGGCCAGGAACGCGCGGGCGATCTCCTCCGTCGTCAGGCCGCCCAGCAACCGCAGCGTGAGCGCGACCCTGGCCTCCGTGGACAGCACGGGATGGCAGGCGGTGAAGATCAGCCGCAGCAGATCGTCGGCGATGTCGTCCGCCTCGGCGATCTCCGGCTCGGGGGACGGCATGTCCTCCAGGGTCCGCCCGACCTCCGCCAGCTTGCGCGCGTAGGTCTCCTTGCGGCGTACGAGATCGATCGCGCGGTGCTTGGCGGTGGCCATGAGCCAGGCCCCCGGCTTGTCCGGGACACCCGATTCCGGCCACTGCTCCAGTGCGGCGACCAGCGCGTCCTGCGCGAGCTCCTCGGCGATGCCCACGTCCCGCACGATGCGGGCGACACCGGCGATGATCCGCGCGGACTCGATCCTGAAGACCGCTTCGACCGTTTCTGTCACGCTTGCCGCCGCCACGGCCACCTATCAGAGCAGCCGCGGCGGGGCGGGGCAAGCGGGGCCGTATCAGGCCTCGGCGATCTCGCGGACCTCGGCGGTGACGTTCCAGTGCGCCGGGTGGATTTCCAGGAACCTCTTGGCCCACTCCAGCGCCTCGGCCTTGTCCTTGGCCTGGATGAGGGAGTAGCCGCCGACGACTTCCTTGCTCTCGGTGAAGGGCCCGTCGGTGTAGCTGACCTTGCCGCCGGACCAGGTGGCCCGGGTGCCCTCGGAGGTCGGGGTGAGCCCGGCGGTGTCCAGCATGACCCCGGCCTTGGTGATCTCCTCGAGCAGCGCGCCCATGCGCTCATCGAACTCGGGGCCGGGGTTGTCGGCGGGGGCGTTCTGCTCGTCGATGCGAATCATCGTCAGGTAACGCGGCATGGTGACTCCTCGGTAGGGAGGGCGGGGGCTTTTCCCCGCCTCTCACCCCTGCGTCGAACGGAAGGCGGCCGGATCGACAGCTCCCCCGGAATTCTTCTGAGGTTTTTCCGTGCAGGCCACCCGTGGATGGTCCGGTCACTGCGCCGGCCGCGGGCCGTAGGCGGTCAGGAAGCGGTCGCGGAAGGTGTCCATCCGCCAGGACGGTGCCTTCGGGCCGGGCTTCAGCCCGTCCTGCCAGCCCCAGCCGGATATCCGGTCCAGCACGGCCGGGTCATGGGCGACGACCGAGACCGGTACGTCCCGGCTGACGTGGTTGCCGGTGACGACGGGGTTGGGCTGGTGGTCGCCGAGGACGACGAGCACCGTGTCGTCGTCGCCGTACTTCTGCACGTAGGAGGTGAGGCTGTGCAGCGAGTACTCGATGGAACGCCGGTACTCGGTGCGCACCTGGTCGGGGTCCCTCCATACCTCTTTCGGGTCCTTCCCGGCCTTCTTGATGCCGTGGTAGACCGAGCCGTCACCGACCTCGTCCCAGCCGATCATCCTGGGCAGGGGCGCCCAGGGGTTGTGGCTGGTGGCCAGGACGATCTCCGCCATCAGCGGCCCGCGGTCAGGCTTGCCGTGCTCCAGGCGTTCGAAGGCCTTCAGGCTGTACTGGTCCGGTACGGGCGACCAGCTGAACTTCGGGCCCCGGTAGCCGAGGTCCCTGGAGTCGTAGACGTGGTCGAGGCCGTAGAACTTCCCTTCCGGCCAGGCCTTGGTGACGCCGGGCATGATGCCGGCCGTACGCCAGTCCCCGGTGCGCCGGAAGGCCTCGGTGAGGGTCAGCCGGTCGCTGGAGGTGACGGTGCGATAGCGCTGCTGGTTCGATACCCACAGGCCGGACAGGAAGGTGGAGTGGGCCAGCCAGCTGCCCGCGCCCGCCACCGGGGAGGTGAGGAAGGCGCTCCGGGAGGAGAACCCGGCCTCGCGCAGCCGGCTGTTCCCGTCCTCGAGCGCGGCGCCGACCTGCGGTGCCATCCTCGGGTCCTCGACCGCGCTGCGGCCGTAGCTCTCGATGAAGGCGAAGATGACGTCCTTGCCGCGCAGCCCGGTCAGCAGTCGGTCCGGCGGGGTGTCGCGGAAGTCGTCGACGGCGGCGACCTCGGCGAACGCCTGCTCGTCCTTCAGCCCCGCCCGGACCATGTGCGCACGGTTCTCGACGAGCTTGGCCGAACTCCTGGACGCGACCGGCACATCGGATATCTGCACGCCGAGCACCGCGCACATGCTCCAGACGATGCCGAGTATCAGGGTGGTACGGGTCGCCGTGGCGCTGTGCCGGACCACGAGGTGACTCAGCCGGACGACCGCCAGCGTCATCAGGACGAGCAGGGCGAGGACGAGGACCACGATGCCGGTCACGGCACCGATCGCGCCGGCCCGGCCGAAGGAGTCGCTGAGGAACGCCTCGGCGTCGTCGAACAGGATCCAGTCCAGCACCATGTCGAACGGCCGGTCCATGAGCGAGCGGAAGCCCATGTCGAGGAACTTCAGGATCGTCAGCAGGCCGAGACCGACCCCGGCGACCACCGCCGCCACCCGCCTCGCGGCCGGCGGCAGGACCAGCAGCACGGCGGCGCCGAATATCGCTTCCAGAGGGATGCGCAGGAACGCGCCGGGCGTGAGGCGGGCCAGCTCGTTCGGCAGCAGGAGGGCGACGAACACGAGCGCGGCGGCCCCGCCCGTGGTCCCCCACGTCACGGCCCGCGCCTTGGCCGGGTGCCGGTCCCGCCAGCCGGCTGTCTCTGCTCCGGCCCCCTCTCCGCCCTCGCCACCGGTGGCGTCGTCCGCGACGTCACCGTCCGGGCGGCCGGCCGTCTCGTCCGGGTCCGGTGGCTGCGGCTGAACAGAGCGCGTGAAGAGCGACAACCCGAAGGTCCTTCCGTGCGTAGCCCGGTGGTGGCAGGGCGGACCAGGCTCGGAAGAGGCAGGCCGCCACCATCTGTACGGTTCGCCGGCGACTTCGGTTCAGTCACCAGCCGAGCGGGAGCGTACGCCGGTGCGGACGAACGAACCGGCGAGTTGGCCGGTCCGTACAACAATCGGTCCGCGGACTCCCCCTCCCGGGTCGAGCCCTGGACGCACCTGCGGCGCGGCGCTACGCCCCGACGCCGGGCTGCCGGGACAGCCCCAGCCGGGCGGCGAGTTCCCGGCGGGTGGCGATGCCGAGCTTGGCGTAGACCTTGTGCAGGTGGTTGTCGACAGTGCGGACCGACAGGGTCAGGGCCGCCGCGATCTCCTTGCTCGTCCCGCCGGCGGCGGCCAGGGCGGAGATCTCGCGCTCCCGGCGGGTCAGGGGAGCCGTGGTCCGTACCGCGTCGAGGAGCGGTGTCCGGGCCCCTTGGCAGTGCGTTGCCGCGATGTCCGCGCAGCGAACGGCCGCGGCGGTCGCCTGCCGCTCCTCACCGCCGCGGCGCCAGAGATCGGCGGCCGCCGCGGCGGCCTCGGCGGCGAGCAGATACGCGCCCATGGCCTCGAGTTCCCCCGTGGCGTCGATCAGTCGCCCCGCCGCACCCGCGGCGAGCGCCGAGGCCAGCCGGGCCCGCGCGGCCGCCAGTTCACCGTCGCACGTGTCCGCGATGCCGGCCAGGCGCCCAGCGGCATCCTTCGCTCCGCCCAGCCTCACGACGTCGGTCAGCAGCAGCCCTTCCGACGTGACGTGCCCGCTGGCACGGGCCGCGTCGGCGGCCTGACGGAGGACGTGGCGGGCCTTGCTCTCGTGGCCGCCGGCCGCGAGCAGCCAGGCTTCACCGAGGTGTTCCTCTCCGGTGGAGAAGTAGCCGGGAGGCCCCTCGGGCAGTTTCCGGTGTTCCGTACGGGCCTTCCGGGCCGCGTCCACGTCACCGAGGACGGCCGCGCAGGCGGTGAGACCGCTCAAGGCACTGCGCAGCGCCTTGACATGGTGTTCCCTGCGGGCGAGCGCTGCCACTTCGGCGTACATCCGGCGGGCCGTGGCGGGCCGGCCGGCCAGCCATTCCGTACGGGCGCCGAGCAGCGCGGGGAAGACCCGCACGATCGGGCTGTGCCGGGCGAGTTCACGGCTCACGCTCTCGCAGAGCGCGGCGGCGTCGGCCAGCCGGCCCGCCTCCGCGAGCGCGAGGACCAGGGAGCCCTGCTGTACGGCCGGGTGGGCGGGCCGTCCCTCCTCGGGGGCCAGCAGGTGTGCGGCGTGGGCTTTTCCGGCCCAGACCACGGCCTCCTGGACGCGGCCCACCAGGGCCAGGGCAAGGGTCCGCACCGCCGCCCCGCACAACCACAGCCGCCTGTCGGGTGCCTGGTCGATGTCGGGTTCGAGCAGGTCCAGCAGTTCCAGGCCGGCGGCGGGCTGGCCGCACGCGAGCCTGATGAAGCCTTCGTTGGTCAGCAGCGGATCGCGGACGAGCTGTCCCCCATGGCCTTCGGCATGGGAGGTACCCCCAGCATCGGCCACGGCGGCTTCGTTGACCTCGAGGATCGCGGGGAGCGGCGCGTTGCTCACGACGAGGTTCGTCGTCCTGGTCACGGTGATCGCGATGCGCTCCAGCTCGTCACCGGCGGACTCCGCCGCCTCGGCGAGTGCGGCGTCGGCCGGTTCCCAGCGGCCCGTATGGAAGAGCGCCTCACCCCGCATGAGCCGGGTCCGGGTGTCGTGGTGCTCCTCCGGGAGCGCGTCGAGGAAGGCGAGCGTCCGCGGATGGTCGTAGGCGTAGTGCGCGAGGGAGGCGGCGCGCAGCAGCAGGGCCGGATCGGCCGCACCCGAGGCGTCCAGCCGCCAGGTGGCGATCCGCAGCGCGTCACCCCGCCGGCGTGCCCCGTACGCCTCGATCCGGTCGGCCTGGCCGAGCAGGGCCGCCCGGTAGCCGATCGCGGGCACGCCGGCGCGCAGGACCTCCTCGTACAGGGGATGGGCCAGCGAGACCCGGGTGCGCCGCCGGTCGGTGCCGAACCGGATCAGGCCGTTGCGCTCGAGGCGCGCCAGTACCTCCGGCGGGGCGGCCGCCTCGACCGCGGCCAGCGGAAGTGACCCGCAGCAGGCGAGGAGTTCGAGCGCGGTGCGGGCACATCCGGAAACGGCGTCCACCTTCGTACGGATGAGCTCGGCCAGCCGCATCGTGCTCCGCCCGGCCCGGGGGCTCATCTCCCAGACCTCACCGTCGCTCGCCAACTCCTCGTGTTCCAGGGCGCCCTGGACGAGCTCGCGCAGAAAGAGCACGTTGCCGCCCGAGACCTGATGCAGGTCCCGCACCGTGCCCCGGCCCACCGGCCCCCCGAGGACCTCGTGCAGCAACGCCTCGGTCCGAGGCTGGTCGAACTCCTTCAGTTCGACGTGCCGGACCGTCTCTCCGGACGTCAGTGCCTGCACCGGCCCGGTGGAGCACTGTTCGTCCTCTCCCGTGCGGAGCGTGGCGATGAGCGTGACCACACCCGCGTCCATCAGCTGACGCAGCAGCATCGCCGAGGTGGCGTCCAGCAGATGGATGTCGTCGACGAACACCGCCCACCGGTCCCGGCGGTGCGCTCCGCCCAGGGCATCGGCCACCACGGCGAACCCCCGCACCGGGTCGGAGAGATCGACCCCTGCCGGGAGCAGGTGTGCGACCGCCCCGAGTGGAACCGTCCCGGCGGCCGTGCTCGCCATGGCTCGCCCGGTCCGGAATCCGGCCCGTCCGGCGCCGGCGAGACATTCCTCGGCCAGGCGCGACTTGCCCACACCGGCCGGCCCGACGATGACCACACCGCAGCACCCGCCGCCGGTCAACGCCCGCGTGAGGTACGCGAGCTCCTCGTCCCGTCCGGACAAGGGCCAGCGTGCCCTCGGAGCCGGAACGCGCGAGCTCTTCATGCGGGCGATGGTACGCATCCCGCGTTCTTCCGGCCCGGCCCGCACGGGTACGTGCGTCAGCGGGCGGGCGCCTGCTTCCGGCGGGCCGGGGAGCCGTGCCCGGTGACCTTCGCGGGCGCGCCCGCGACGTCGGACAGCGGGAACGGAGCCGGGAGCAGCAGCTCGGCATTGCGGTCCTGATCGCCGCCCCGGTGCGTGAGGTCCACCTGGAGGTCGTTGACGGACAGCTCCCGTGCAAGTGACGCCAGCGCCTCGGGGGTGTGGATGTCACCGCCGTTGGTCAGAGGCGCGTCGATGTCGAGCACGGTCGTGAAGACGGAGAGCGACTCCTTGCCCGCCGGGTCCTTCCCGGCCGCGATCTCGATGACCCGGCTCTGGACGGGCCAGTCGATGTGTGCCGCGGCGGACACCTCCCAGAAGCCGCCCGGCTTGGTGTGTTCCGCGGGCCGGGCGTGGGGCGTGATCTCGTTCCGGTGGGTGTGCCCGTTGGCCATCAGGATCACGTTCGGGAAGCGCAGGAGAAGGGCCTCGAGTTCCTCCCCCGAACGGTGATCGTCCTCGAGGTTCGTCATCGTGCGCAGGGGGTGGTGACAGAAGATGACGATCAGCATGTCCCGTACGCCCTGCTGGGTCACGGCGTTGCCCGACGCGTCGAAGTAGGTGCTGCTGCATTCCTTCAGACGCTCCTCGAGCCAGCCGAACTGCCCCTCGTCGATCCCCCCGTTCGCGTTGTGCGTGATGTTGTCGAGCCCGCCGGGATTCGTCGAGTCCAACGTGACGTACCGAATGGGGTCTTCGGCCCCGCCGGGTATCACGTAGTACGCCTTGTCGCTGCCCGCGGCGAATCCGTGGCCCACCGGCAGCCCGCTGGTCCGCTGGTGTTCCTCGATGAACTCCGCCGGACTGAGCAGGCGCCGGTGCGGGTCCGCTGTGACGTCCTCCGACTCCACGCCGTCGAACACCGCCTCGATCACGTCGAGGAGATCGAGGTCGTCCATGTTGTCGGGGAGGTCCGGACCCTCGGTCCACTTGGACCCGTTGACGGTGTGGTACTTGAGCGAGTGGAAGAAGGGCAGATCGGTGCCGATCGGCAGATTGCCCTGGACCATCACGTCGTGATTCCCGTACACGGCGTACCACGGCATGCCAAGCCCGGTGGCGCCGAACGGTGTGCGGGCGGCACCCAGCAGGCCGGGGATCTGCGGGAATCCGCGCCGGCCGTACCTGTTGGAGGACTGAACCGGATCTTCGGGACGCCAGTAGTGGTCGCTCGGCCCGAAGGTTCCGTTCGCGACGCTCTCGTCCTTGCCGAGCGAACCGGAGTCCGCTCGCACGGACGTGCCGCCGTCGAGGAGATCGATGTACCAACGGGTCTCGTTGAGCTGGGCGTTGTCGACCGCGTCGCCGGTCACCACCGTGAAGGCCAGCGGGAGGCCGGTCCGGGGGCCCTCGCCGAGCTGCTTGAGAGAACGGCACATCGCATCGACGAGGTGCAGCGACAGGAACTCGTGCGCACGGTATGCCGCACCGAAGGGCCAGCCCGAGTCCGGGTTGTCGTTGTACCGGTCCAGGAACTCCACGCGGGACGGCGACTGGTCATCGATGATGTGGAGATCGCTCAGATGCCCGAACGCCACCAGCGGCCGCAGTTGCTGAGCCCGTACCGGCGTGATGTCGGTACGCAGAACGTGCTCCTCGCCCTTCCCTTCGACGAGTTTCCGGTAGCCGCGGGCATCGGGCGGGCCGGGCAGCACCGTCTTGCTCAGCGTCGTCCCGGCACCCCCTCGTGCACGGGCCACCCGGGAACCGGCAAGGGCGGCTCGCCCCATTCCGCCGGCATCGATGGCCGCGGCGGCCACCCCCGCAGCGGTAAAGGTCAGCATCTTCCGACGGGAAACCGACACCTGGTCACCATTCCTCACTCAGGAACATCCCGCCGGTCAGTGCGAGAGCCCTCCGGTACGGCCGGGTGGATTCTCGAACGGAGCCC
>NZ_JBOHCV010000556.1:0-12621 GCF_050698815.1 Streptomyces sp. | reverse complement strand
GGGGGCGAGGCGGAGTCGCAGGGCGTCGGGAGCCCGCTCGCTATCGCGCACCAGGTCGTAAGGTGAGCAGCACAGCCCTGGGAGGTGGCGGAAAGTGACCGGTCTGCGTGAGCGGAAGAAGCAGCGGACCCGGGACTCCCTCATCCGCGCCGCCCACGAGCTCTTCGTCACACAGGGGTACGAGTCGACCACCGTCGACGAGATCGCCGCCGCCGTCGACGTCTCCCAGCGCACCTTCTTCCGCTACTTCGCCAGCAAGGAGGAGGTCGCCTTCGCCCTCCAGGCGCTGACCGAGGAGCGGTACCTCGCGGCCGTCCGGCGGCGTCCCCCCGGTGAGCCTCCGATGGAAGTGCTGCGCAGCACGCTCGACGAGACCTGGGAATCCATCGGCGAGGCCATCGAGGAGGTCGTCCCCATCCAGCTCCACATGCGGATGTGGCAGATCATCGAGACCACCCCCGCGCTCATCGCCGTTCACCTGCGGCACTCGATGGAGATGGAGGAGCGGCTGGCCGCCGAGATCGCCCGCCGCGAGGGCCTGAACCTCGACGCAGACCCGCGTCCCCGGGTGCTGGTCGCCGCCTTCTCCGGGGTGATGCGGGCGGCCAGTCGCTGCTGGGGCTCGGGCGAGGACACCACCGTGCGCGCCGCCCGGCGCGCCGTCGAGTCCTACGTCGACCAGCTGGGCCCGGCTCTCAGCCAGGACTGGAGCAGGGCACCGGGAAGCGCCGCTTCGCACTGATCCCTCCCGGCTGTCCTGTCCGGCGAACGCGCGAGTTTGACGCCCAGTCATCACATAGGCACGGGACTCACCCAATCGGGCGTGGTGAAACGTGAGATGGGTCACGGCGTGCACGAGTACTCGGCGGTGTCTCCTAGGGTGGCTGCCCAGTGACTTCCTTTTCGGCCCTCGGCAACCCCCTGTCCGGATCCGGCCTCCCCCACGCGGGAGCGCCGGGCGTCACCGCGTGGCGTGCGGTACTCGCCCTCGCGGTGGTGCTCGTTCTGCTGGCGACGACCGGCTGGACCGCCATCCGTGAGCACGACAGCACGCCGGGCCCGTACGCCGCCGCACTGCTCGCCTGGGAGAAGGGCACCATCGCCGGCCGGCAACTGCCCGGACCGGACGCCCCGCCGAGCGCCGTCTCCCGCTTCTTCCGCTCGCTCACCGACGCCCAGCGGCAGCGGCTGGCCGACCGCTTCCCGCTGGTGGTCGGCAACCTGGGCGGCGCCCCTGTCCAGCTGCGCTACGACGCCAACCACAACGCCCTGTTCAAGGCCCGCGACGTGGAGCGCGCCCGCATGGTCGACGAGCGGCTCACCGAGGAGGGCCGACATACGGCGAGCCGCCGCATGGAGCGCTTCGATTCCATGCTCCGGCCGGGACGCCAGATCCTCGCCTTCGACCCGACCGGCCGCGGCCGCGCCGCCGAGGTATTCGGTGATCTCGAGCGGGCGCGGCGGGTGTCGGTCGTCGTCCCCGGGGTGGACACCGAGCTGCTGACGTTCGAGAAGTCCGGGCGGCCGTACGCGGCGCCCGTCGGCATGGCCGAGGCGCTCCAGGAGCGGCAGGGCTCCGCCGCACCGAGCGTCCCTACCGCGACCGTCGCCTGGGCCGACTACACCGCGCCGGTCGGGCTCGGGGTGGACGCCGCGTCCGGCCACCTCGCCGAGGACGGCGCCGAGCGGCTCACCGGCTTCGTACGCGAACTGCGCGGATCCGCCCCCGTCGCACTGTTCTGCCACAGCTACGGCACGGTGGTGTGCGGTGAGGCCGCGGCGGAGCTGCCCGGCCGTGTCAGCGACATCGCGGTCTCCGGAAGCCCGGGCATGCGCGTGGAGCGCGCCAAGAACCTCGGCACCCGCGCGCGCGTCTGGGCGACCCGGGACGATGACGACTGGATCGAAGATGTGCCGCACATGGAGGTCGGCGGGCTCGGCCACGGCGCCGACCCCGTCTCGCCCGCCTTCGGCGCACGCAGGCTCGCGGCGAACGGCGCCGTCGGGCACGCCGGTTACTTCGTGCCGGGCACCGGCAGCCTGGACAACTTCGCCGGCATCGCGACCGGTTCGTACGCCGCGGTCAACTGCGCCGCCGACGACCCCGGCTGCCTCAGCGGCACCGGTGGAAACAGCTAGCGGTACCGAATTTACGCGCGTAGCGCTCTTGAGGGGGACGTGCGGGCGGCGCGCGCTTACGATGGCCCACATGGGTGACGTACTGGCTGGATTTCACTCCACCTGGGAGTTCGACACGGACTCCGTGCTCATCCGCTTCGAACGGGGGATCCGCACGCCGAAGCTCTTTCACGTGCTCGGGGAGCGGCGCGTTCCGTACGAGGCGATGAGCGCTGTCGAGCTCGCGCCAGGTGGCAAACGCGGCACGGTGGTGCTGCGCGCCGAGCCCCGCAGGGGCGCCGATCCGCTGCTGGAGGCCGCCGACGGCCAGCTGAAGGAGGGCTGCGACCCGTACCGCCTCGTGCTCCCCGCCGAGCGCGAGACGCTCGCCGACTACTACGCGACGGAGCTGCGCGCGGTGCTGCCCGCGGACGCGGACAAGCCCGCCGAGCGGCATCTGGTGGCCGCTCCCGCGTCTCCGCACAGCTTCAAGGCGTACGACGGCAAGGCCTCCTTCGACGGCGAGAAGGTCTCCTTCCGGTGGTTCTGGACGGGAGCCTCGTCGACCAAGTGGAAGGCGGGCGACCAGACCTTCTCCGTGAGTGATCTGGAGGGCGTCGAGTGGCGGTCGCCCGAGGTCGCCGGCGGTCATCTGCGGATGCTGCCCCGCGGCGGCAGGGCACCGGAGGAGGGCGAGCCCGACAAGGACCCGGCCTCGGTGGTCTTCGGCCTCGGCTACGGACTGGTCTACGAGTCGCTGCCGTTCGCCGCTTCGGTGCTGGAGGCCGTACGGGCCACGGAGCCCACGGATCCGCTGGAGGCCTCGCCCGCGAAGGCACTCTGCGGGGCGGCGGCCGCGACCACGCACCCGGGCCGTTCCGACCCCGCCGACATCGCCGAGCGCATCCGGCATCTGGGCGAGCTGCACGACGCGGGGCTGCTGACGGACGGCGAATTCACGGAGAAGAAGGCCGAACTGCTGGCCGAGCTCTGAGGTCGTGAGCCGGCCGGCCCGGGCCGGGCCGGCCGACCCCCTACTGCGGTAGGGGTCCGCCCGGTACCCGCGCAGGACGCCACGGGCACCCCCGCCTCATACGCTGAGCGCGCCATGTCCACGACTCCGCCGCATCCCTCGCCCGCCGAAGCCGCGCACGGTGCCGGACGGATCCAGCCCGTGCGGGCGACCCTGATCGTGCTGCGTTCGCTCGGCACCGCCCTCGTCACGCCGGCGGCTTCCGGGGAGCAGTCGGCCGCCCGGGCGTCCGGACCCCCTGGCCGGGGCCGGCGACTGGCGTACGTGCTCACCCTGGCCCTCGCCGCGGTGCTGGTCCCGGTCACCGCCCAGACGCTGTCCGGCGACTACGGCCTGCCCGGCGCGCTCACCACCGCGCTCGGCTTCGCGCAGGCCGGACCCCTGCTGCTGGCCGTCACCCGGCCGCTGCCCGCCTGGTGGATCGTGATCACAGCCGACACTGTCGGCGCCCTGCTCATGCTGACCCGGACCGGCACGGCCATCGCCTGGCCGTGGCCTCCGACGGTGATCATCGGCTACCTGGCGCTCTGTCTCGCACTGGCGCTGCGCGAGGGCCGCCGTACGCTCATCGCCGTCTGGACGGTCACCGCCGTGCTCTCGCTCGGCCTCGGCTTTCTCTGGGCGGACCGCAGCGACGGCACGAACGTCCTGCTGATCGTGTTCAGCGGCATCATCCTGCTGCTCGGCGCGACGGTGCGCGAGCGTGCCGACGCACAGCTGCGGCTGGCCGAGCAGGAGACCATCAGCGAGGCCGAACGCTCCCGGCGCACCCTGCTGGAGGAGCGCGCCCGCATCGCACGGGAGCTGCACGACGTCGTCGCGCACCACATGTCCGTCATCACGGTCCAGGCCGACAGCGCCCGTTACCGGCTGTCCGGCCTGCCGCCCGGCGCACAGGAGGAGTTCGGCTCCATCGCCGCCACGGCACGCGAGTCGCTGGCGGAGATGCGCCGGCTGCTCGGTGTGCTGCGCAGCGAGGAGAATCACGGCGAGCGCGCTCCGCAGCCCGGCCTGGACCGGCTGGGTCAGCTGGTGGAGGCGACCGTACGGGCAGGCGTGCCTACCGAACTGTCGGTGGCGCCCGGGATGTCCGGGACGCCGCAGGCCGTGCAGCTGTCCGCCTACCGCATCGTGCAGGAAGCGCTCGCCAACGTCGTACGGCACGCACCCGGCGCCACCGGCCGCGTCTCGGTGAGCGGCCACGGGACAGGGGACGACGGGACGGACGGGACGGACGGGACGGACGGAGACCTGACAGTGCTCGTCGTCAACGGTCCCCCCGCCCAGCGCACCGGGCCGCCCGTGGAGACCCCCGGCACCGGCACCGGGCACGGCCTGGTCGGGATGCGTGAGCGGGTACGGCTCGTCGGCGGCACCTTCGAGACCGGGCCGCTCCCCGACGGCGGCTTCCGCGTCGCGGCCCGTCTTCCCCTGTTCCCCGCGACACCGGACGGGAAGGACGCGTTCCCCTCATGACGACCCGGGTGATCGTCGTCGACGACCAGGCCATGGTGCGCGCGGGCTTCGCCGCGCTGCTGGCCGCACAGTCCGACATCGACGTCGTCGGCGAGGCACCGGATGGGGCGCGGGGCATCGCGCTCTGCCGCGACACCCGCCCGGACGTGGTCCTGATGGATGTCCGGATGCCGGAGATGGACGGGCTGGAGGCCGCCCGTCAACTGCTCGCTCCGGGCGGCGGCACCGGCGCCGCCCGCCGCCCCAAGGTGCTCATGCTGACCACCTTCGACGTCGACGACTACGTCTATGAGGCGTTGCGCGCGGGAGCCAGCGGCTTCCTGCTCAAGGACGCGCCGCCCGACGATCTCATCGCGGCCGTACGGATCGTGGCCGCGGGCGAGGCCCTGCTCGCCCCCTCCGTCACCCGGCGGCTCATCGCCGACTTCGCCCGGCAGCGGCCCGCCTCGCGCACGGCGCACGCGCTCCGGCTGAACGGACTCACCGAGCGGGAGACCGAGGTGCTGGAGCTGCTCGCGCGCGGCCGGTCCAACAGTGAGATCGCCGACGTCCTCGTACTGGCCGAACAGACGGTCAAGACGCACGTGAGCCGCATCTTCAGCAAGCTCCGGCTGCGGGACAGGGCCCAAGCCGTGATCTTCGCCTACGAGTCGGGGCTCATCTCCCCGGGCGAGAGCTGACGGCGCCACGACGCGCACCCTCCTCCCCGCGGAGGGCGACCCACTACCCCGGTATCACCCGGGAGTTGGCTCCCCGGTGTGACGTACGGGCACGAGCCGCCGCCGCACTCTCCTTCCACCGCGCCGCCGGGACCGCCGGCGGCCGCAGGAGGGAGATCCGAGATGAAGCGCCGCCTCAAGCGGGCTCTGACCGCCGCCACGCTCGCCGCAACCGTGATCGCCGCCACCGCGGGCATGACGGCCGGCTCCCGGCAGACCCCGGTCACCGGTCCGCTTCCCGGAGCGGCGTCCTGGCGGGCCGACGGCACACCGGGCCGGCAGCTGCCCGACCCGGCCGACGCGGGTCCGGAACAGATCGCCGTCTTCTTCGCCGGTCTCACCCGCGAGCAGCGGCGCACACTGCTGCACCGGCACCCCCTCGTCGTCGGCAATCTCGACGGCGCCCCCGTCGCTCTGCGGTACGCGGCCAACCGCCGTGCCCTGCGGGCCGAACTGACCCGCCTGCGGGCCCGTGCCACCGACCCGGCCGGCACCCTCGAGGATCACCGGCTCGCACGGGTGAAGGAAGCCAGGTACGCCGGGCTCCTCAGGCCGGGGCGGCAGATCCTCGCCTTCGATCCGCGCGGCCGCGGTCAGGTGGCCGAGGTCTACGGGAACCTGGCCGGGGCGGAGCGCACCGCGGTGATCGTGCCGGGTTCCGACATCGACCTGGCCACCTTCGACCGCGAGAGCGGGGACAGGTACGGCACACCCGCGGGTATGGCGGCCTCGCTGCGCGCCCGCATGACGACGGCGGCACCCGGCACCCGTACCGCCGTCATCGCCTGGGCCGGCTACACCACACCCGTCGGACTCGGACCCGACGCCGCCACCGACCGCCTCGCCGACGCCGGCGCGCCCCGCCTGGAGCGCTTCCTGCGCGGGCTGTCCCGGACGGGGACGCCGGCACCGGCGGTGCTCTGCCACAGCTACGGCTCCGTGGTGTGCGGCAAGGCCGCCGCCCAGCTCGCCCGCCGCGACGCCGCCGACCTCGTCGTCTTCGGCTCCCCCGGCCTGCACGCGGACTCCGTGACCGAACTGCGCACCCCCGTACGGGTCTGGGCCGCCCGGGCCGGCGGGGACTGGATCGGCCGGGTGCCCAACGTGGAGTTCCTCGGCCTCGGACACGGCGCCGACCCCGCATCGGCCGCCTTCGGCGCCCGTGTCGTCTCCTCAGCGGGTGCCGACGGCCACACCGGATACCTCGCCCCCGGGACCGGCTCGCGGGCCGGCTTCGCCGCGATCACCCTCCGGGCGTACGACAAGGTGCGCTGCGCGTCCCCGTCCCGGCAGTGCACTCACGGCCTTCACGGCCGGACGGCCTGACTGCCGCCGGTCTCACTCCCGTCCGGCCGAGCTGAAGGACATGTCGGCGTAGCGCGGTCCCGCCACCCGGCTCGCGATGGGCTCCAGCAACGCCAGCTCCTCGTCCGAGAGTTCGATGCGGGTGGCGGCCGTGTTCTCCTCGACCCGGGTCCGCTTGCGGGTGCCCGGGATCGGCACGACGGTCAGTCCCTCACGCAGCCGCGCCTGCTGCTGCACCCATGCCAGCGCGATCTGTCCGAGCGTCGCACCGTGCGCGTCGGCGACCTTGCGCACCGGCGCCAGCAGCGCCTCGTTCGCCACCGCGTTCTCGCCGGTGAAGCGTGGCATCGTGCGGCGGAAGTCGTCGCTGGTCAGGTCCTTCTCCGCGTCGGCGAAGGCACCGGTCAGGAAGCCGCGGCCGAGCGGCGAGTACGGCACGAAGGTGACGCCCAGCTCCTGGGCGGCGCCGACCACGCTGCGCTCGACGTCTCGGCTGAAGAGCGACCACTCCGACTGCAGCGCCGCGATGGGGTGCACGTCCTGCGCGGCACGCAACTCGCCGGCCGTCACCTCGCTCAGTCCGAGATGTTTGACCTTGCCCTCCGCCACCAGCTCCGCCATGGCGCCGACCGTGTCCTCGATCGGGACGTTCACGTCCCGCCGGTGCATGTAGTAGAGGTCGATCTCCTCGACGTCCAGTCGCCGCAGGCTCGCCTCGACGCACTGGCGCAGATACGGACGGTCGTTGCGGATGACCCGCTTCGTGGGGTCCGCCGGGTCGAGGCCGATGGAGAACTTGGTGGCCAGCACGATCTCGTCCCGGTGCGCCCGTACGAAGGGCGCGATGAACTTCTCGTTCTCGCCCTCGCCGTACATGTCCGCGGTGTCGTAGAGCGTGACGCCCAGCTCCAGCGCCCGCTCCAGGGTGGCCCGCGCCTCGTCGACGTCCGTGGGGCCGTAGGCGAAGCTCATGCCCATGCAGCCCAGGCCCTGCACGCCGATCTCCGGACCGGTCCCGCCCAGCCGTGCCGTCGTGATCTTCCCGCTGTCGTCCGGGCTCGTGTTCAACGTGACCCCTCCCATGCTCGTTCGGACACCCGGCGGGCGTCCGCGTAGATGTCGATCTTGTAGTTGAGGACCTCGAGGGTTTCCCGCAGTTCGGTGATCCTGCGCCGTACGTCCTCGCGCGTCGCCATGAGCAGTTCCTGCCGCTCGGGGAAGGTGTGCTCCCCCGCCCGTACGAGCTCCGCGTACCGCACCATGTCCGCCACCGGCATGCCGGTCAGCCGCAGCTTGCCGACCAGCGAGAGCCAGTCGAGGTCCTTGCCGGTGAAGCGTCGCTGCCCGGTGTGCGAGCGGTCCACGTGCGGCATCAGTCCGATCCGCTCGTACCACCGCAGCGTGTGCGCACTCAGTCCGCAGAGTGCGGCGACCTCGCTGATGGTGTAGCCGTCCCGCCCTTCCGGCCGGGGAGGGGGTGCCTCGGCGGCCCCGCACGGGGCCGGTACGGCTGTCTCGCCTGCTGCCTCGCCCGCTGTCTCCGTCTCCATCACGGTCATGAGTGAACGCTACGGACTTGGAGTGCGCTCCAAGCAAGCACGGAATCCGGGCCACTTCGAGCCGCGTTACGCTCGGGAGCCATGGACAGCCTGCGGATGATCGAGAATTGGCCGGTACCGAACGCGGCCGCCACCGTCGTCGTACGAGCCGACGGAGAGGCCCCCGCCGTCGCCGGCAGCCACGGCCCCACCGGCGACCGTTTCGCGCTCGCCTCCGTCACCAAACCGCTCACGGCCTACGCCACGCTGATCGCCGTCGAGGAAGGCGCGGTGGAACTGGACGAACCCGCCGGCCCGGGCGGTTCGACGGTCCGCCACCTCCTCGCCCACACCTCGGGGCTGGCCTTCGACGAGGACCGGCCGATGGCCGAGCCGGGCACCCGCCGCGTCTACTCCAACGCGGGTTTCGAGGCGCTCGGCGACCACCTCGCCAAGGTCACCGAGATCCCGTTCCCGCAGTACCTGCGGGAGGCGGTCCTTCAGCCGCTCGGCATGACGGCGACGGAACTGCCGGGCTCACCTGCCAAGGACGCCGTCTCGACGGCCGACGACCTGACCCGGTTCGCCGCGGAACTGCTCGCGCCGCGGCTGCTCGCGCCCGCGACGCTGGAGGAGGCGACCTCGGTGGTCTTCCCCGGACTCAAGGGCGTGCTGCCGGGCTACGGCCACCAGTCGCCCAACGACTGGGGGCTCGGTTTCGAGATCCGGGACGGCAAGTCCCCGCACTGGACGGGCGCTTCCTCCTCCCCACGCACCTTCGGACACTTCGGACAGTCCGGCACCTTCCTCTGGGTCGACCCGGACGCGGGCGCGGCCTGCGTCGCCCTCACGGACCGCGACTTCGGACAGTGGGCGGTCGACGCCTGGCCGCCCTTCACGGACGCCGTGCTCGCGGAGCTGCGCTGACGCACGGCACCGGGCTCAGCCGTAGTCCGGCTCGGCGCGCATCTCCCACATCAGCAGCTCCGCGGCGACACCGGCCCCGCGTGCCTCCAGCTCACGGGCGTCGGTGATACGGGCGGCATCGCCGGCGGCGAGCCTTTCCGCCCGGGCTCCGGCCCGGGAAGGTCCCGAGCCGATGTCCACCACGCCCCGCACCACGTGCACGTACACCCACGCCGCGTCGGGCACCGCCGTGCGCTCGTCCGCCGCCAGCCGCCGGACGTGCAGCACCGCCTCCGTGCGCGGCACCGCGAAGGGCGTGCCGTCGGCGATGCCGCGCACCACTTGATACTCCGGCTCACCGCCGTCGTACTCCCCTCCGCCGCCAGGGTCGCCAACGCCGCCGCGGGCTCCGGGGACCAGCCACATCTGCACGAAACACAGCGGCTCCCGGCCCGCGTTGCGCTCGACGTGCCGCACCCCCCTCCCCGCGCCGAGACGCTGCACGTCCCCCGCCCGTACCCGGGTGGACTGCCCCATCGAGTCGAGGTGCTCCAGCTCGCCCTCGACCACCCACGTCACGATCTCGACGTCCCGGTGCGGATGTTCGGGGAAGCCGGCACCGGGGGCGAGCCGTTCCTCGTTACAGGCCACCAGCGGGCCGAAGCCGACGTTGTCCGGGTCGTAGAAGCCCGCGAAGGAGAAGGCGTGCCGGGTGTCGATCCCGGCCGCCGCGTCACCGCCCCGATACCGGTCCGCCGCCCGCCACACGTGAAGCATGCGCACACCGTAATCCGCTGTCATCCGGTGCGCGTACCGCTCGGGTCCGCCCCCGCCCCCGCGCGGGCGGTTCCATGAGGCAGGCTTGGGGACGTGCCCGAATCCACAGATCCCTCCGCGAACCCACCACCCGCACCCCGCCCGGAGCAGGCGGAGCACCCGCACAGCGCCACGCTGCGACGCCTGGAGCAGTCCTCCGGCAAGCTCGCCGCCGCCGCGATCGCACGCATGGACGAGCAGTTGCCGTGGTACCGCGCGATGCCGCCGGAGAACCGCTCCTGGATCGGGCTGGTCGCCCAAGCGGGCATCGCGGCCTTCACCGAGTGGTTCCGGCACCCCGAGACCCCGCAGGCCATCAGCACTGACGTGTTCGGCACGGCACCACGCGAGCTGACCCGCGCCATCACCCTGCGGCAGACCGTGGAGATGGTGCGCACCACGATCGAGGTCGTCGAGACGGCGATCGACGAGGTCGCGGCACCCGGCGACGAGTCGGTTCTGCGTGAGGCGCTGCTGGTCTACGCACGCGAGATCGCCTTCGCCACCGCTCAGGTCTACGCGCAGGCCGCCGAGGCCCGCGGCGCCTGGGACGCCCGGCTGGAATCGCTGGTGGTCAACGCCGTGCTCTCGGGAGAGGCGGACGAGGGCGCGGTCTCCCGTGCCGCCGCGCTCGGCTGGAACGCACCCGAGCACGTCGCCGTCGTCCTCGGCGCGGCGCCCGACGGTGACAGCGAACTGACGGTCGAGGCCATCCGGCGGGCCGCCCGGCACGCGAAACTGCAGGTCCTCACCGGGGTGCTGGGCAGCCGCCTGGTCGTGATCGCGGGCGGCTCGGACGATCCGCTGAAGGCCGCGAAGTCCCTGATCGGGCCCTACGCGCCGGGCCCTGTCGTGGCCGGTCCCATCGTGGGCGATCTGCTGTCGGCGACCCGCTCCGCACAGGCCGCCGCGGCCGGTCTGCGGGCGTGCGCCGCCTGGCCGGACGCGCCGCGACCGGTGCTCGCGGACGACCTGCTGCCGGAGCGGGCGATGGCGGGCGACCCCGCCGCGCGCGACCTTCTGGTGGAGGAGATCTACAGACCGCTGGAGGAGGCCGGGTCCGCGCTGCTGGAGACTCTCAGCGTCTATCTCGAGCAGGCGAGCAGCCTCGAGGGTGCGGCCCGGATGCTGTTCGTACACCCCAACACCGTCCGCTACCGGCTGCGACGTGTGACGGACGTCACCGGATGGTCGCCTTCGGACGTCCGCTCGGCGTTCACGCTGCGTATCGCTCTGATCCTGGGGCGTCTCATGGACTTCGAGAGCCAGCCGTAAGCTTGCCCGGGGCTCTTTGTCGAGGATCCACAATTTGCCTCTCGGTTCTTGGTATCGCTCCGTACCGGCGCGAACCACCGCACACAAGAGAGAGTTGAAGGGTGCTCGTACTCGTCGCTCCCGGCCAAGGCGCACAGAAGCCTGGCCTCCTGACCCCCTGGCTCGACCTCCCCGGCGTCGCCGACCGGCTCGCGGAGTGGTCGGCCGCCATCGACCTGGACCTGGTGCGCTACGGCACGGAAGGGGACGCGGAGCAGATCCGCGACACCGCCGTGGCCCAGCCGCTGCTGGTCGCCGCGAGCCTGATCTCGACCGGGACGCTGCTGGAAGGCCACGACCCCGGCCGCGTGCTGGGCGCCGTCGCGGGCCACAGCGTCGGCGAGTTGGCCGCGGCAGCGACCGCGGGCGTGCTCTCGCCCACGGACGCCATGACGCTCGTACGGACCCGGGGCCGCGCCATGGCCGAGGCCGCGGCCGTCACCGAGACCGGCATGTCGGCCGTACTCGGCGGCGAACCGGAATCGGTCGTCGCTCATCTGAAGAAGCTGGACCTGACACCCGCCAACATCAACGGCGCCGGTCAGATCGTCGCCGCCGGCACCACCGAGCAGCTGGCGGCGCTGAACGAGGACAAGCCGGACAAGGCAAGGGTCATCCCCCTGAAGGTCGCGGGCGCCTTCCACACCGCCCACATGGCACCGGCCGTCGACGCGATGGCCACCGCCGTCGCGGACACCAAGATCCACGATCCCGCGCTGCGCTACGTCTCCAACCTGGACGGCCTGGCCGTCACCGACGGCCAGGAGGTCGTGCGGCGGCTGGTCAACCAGATCTCCGCCCCCGTGCGCTGGGACCTGTGCATGGAGACCTTCCAGCAGCTGGGCGTCACCGCCCTGATCGAGGTCTGCCCCGGCGGCACCCTCACCGGGCTGGCCAAGCGTGCTCTGCCGGGCGTACGCACCGTGGCACTGAAGACCCCCGATGACCTCGAAGCGGCGCGCGAGCTGATCGCCGAGCACACGCCGACCGCCTGAGCCTCTAGGAGCCCGAGAGCATGACCGCGAAGATCAAACCCGCCAAGGGCTCCCCGTACGCGCGCATCCTCGGCGTCGGCGGCTACCGCCCGACCCGGATCGTGCCGAACGAGGAGATCCTCAAGCACATCGACTCGTCCGACGAGTGGATCCGCTCGCGCTCCGGCATCGCGACCCGCCACTGGGCCGGCCCGGACGAGACGGTCGCCGAAATGACGCTGGAGGCGGCCGGAAAGGCCGTCGCCGACGCGGGCATCACGCCGGAGCAGGTGGGCTACGCCAGCGCGCACGGCACATCCACGCCTCAGAATGATGCCGACGAATCCCTGGCGATCAAGCTCGCCTTCGGCCAGCATGCGCGAAAGCTGGCCGTCAGCTCTCAAAAGTCCATGACCGGGCAC
>NZ_JBOHCV010000555.1:0-1688 GCF_050698815.1 Streptomyces sp. | reverse complement strand
CCGCGGCAGTGCCCGCCCCGGCCAGCGCGCCGCCGGCGAGCAACGCCGTGGCCAGCGCGGCGCGCGTCGTGGCGGCGACAACCCGGCCGCCACGAGCGGGCAGGCGCCCGCCCATGACGGTCACGGCCCTGCGAACACGGCTCATGGACTTCCCCTCCGGGGCGGGACGGCACGACTGCACCGCGGTCGACGTGACGACCACGTGGTCGAGCAGATCGCGTCCCGCCGCAAGGCTCTGAATCCCCGTCAGCTACGCGGAGATCGTAAGGAGCGGGTGCGGCCCGGTCCCCACCAATCCGCTCGCACATGCGTTCCGACTCGCAATCGTTATCAGCGAATCCGGCGGACCGGGACGATCACGGCGCGGGCGACTGACCTGGAACGCGAGCTTCCGCTCCGGCTGTCGCCATGCCCTCGGCGCCGTCTCCCACCGTGGGCACCAGGCCCGGCCGGGCCGCGGTCACCCGGACGAAGGCGGACGTGCCGCGCGAGAGGTCGTGCCCGATCGTCGAGGCCAGCAGGTCGGCCGAGACGAAGTGCCGCCCGTCACGCTCCGTCTCCTGGATTCTCAGCTGCCCGGTCACGATGACCGGCTCCCCCACGGTCACCGAGGACGCGACGTTGGCCGCCAGGGCCCGCCACGCCCAGACGGTGTAGAAGCTCGTGTAGGCGTCCGACCAGCCGCCCCGCTGCTGGTCGAAGCGCCGCACGGTGCTGGCGAGCCGGAACCTGGCCACCGGCACCCCCGCCGCGGACGTCTTGAAGTCCACCTGCGTCGCGGTGTTTCCGACGACCGTCACATGCGCCTCGTTCATGCGAACCGCCTCCCCCTGTCTCCCGGGCCGTTCCCCCGAACCGGGCTGGCTGTCTGGGAACTCAGCATGCGCCGATCCGTGAAAAGCCGCTCCGAGCTGGGGAGTACCGGAGAGTTGTGGACAACTCGATCACCCGGACGGGGCACTTGGCGGGCCGTCGCCCACCCGTCCGCCCGTTCGCCCGGACAGCGCGCCTGCCTACAGACCCTGCGCTTCACTCGCGGCGATCACGTACTGCTCCCGTACCTCGCGGTAGCGCAGCATCTCCGTGGCCACCGGCTTCAGCACCCGGGACTCTCCGCACCCCTCCACGAGCCGCCGCAGCCGCATCTCCTCCCGCCTCCCGTACGCCTCCGCCGGTCCGCCGGCCGCGATCCGGCACACCCAGGCCAGCAACGACCCGCCGAGCGCACCGCCGACCAGCAGCGCCACCGCCATCCAGCCCGCGCCGAGGGTCACCCCGGCCGCCGTACCCAGCACCCACACCACGCCCACCAACTGCAGCGCCAGCAGCGCCGCCTGCCCCGCGAAGGCGGCGGTCCACCACACCGCACGGGGCGGCTTCGGCAGCGCGCCCCCGGGCTCCTCTCCTTCGCCCACGACCTCGTCCAGTGCTTCCGGCAGTCCGTCGGCGCCGCGCCAGGCAGCGTCCCGCACGGACCGGCGCCATGCCTCGGGAAGTCCGGCCGCCGCCTGATCGACGACCGTCCGTACGGCATGCGCCACCACGGGCCGCGCCACCCGCGGGCACACGTCGTCCTCGGGCGCATCATCGTCACCGGTGCCCGCGGCGGCGGCCGCGGACTCGGCCCGCGCGCGCCTCTCGTCGTACCAGTGCCCCAGCTGCGTCCACGGCGTGCCGCAAGCCCGCTC
>NZ_JBOHCV010000554.1:0-4760 GCF_050698815.1 Streptomyces sp. | reverse complement strand
TGACGACCACGTAGGCCGTCAGGTGTTGCGAGGACCCCGAGAATCCGCCGGAAGAACCGGGCGGCGAGGGGCCGTTGTCGTGCGGTCACGGCACTAGCAGCAGTCCGGCGGCAGGCCCTCCGGGAGGCGTTCGCCGCTGAAGACCTGGACCGTCGCCTCGTCGCCGCCCAGCGCCGCCACCGCCAGCAGCAGCGAGCCGGCCGTCCACGTGGTCAGCTCCTCGGGCCAGACCGCGTCGTCCTCGAAGACGTAGCCGGTCCAGTAGAGGCCGTCCTCGGCGCGCAGGTGCTGAACCCACTGGAGGATGTCCAGCGCACGGCCGGACTCGCCCACCGTCCACAGCGCCAGGGCCAGTTCGGCGCTCTCACCGCCGGTGACCCAAGGGTTGGGCAGTACGCAGCGGACGCCGAGCCCGGGCACGACGAAGCGGTCCCAGCCCTCCTCGATCCGTGCGGTGGCGGCGGGTCCGCGCAGCGCACCGCCGAGTACCGGGTAGTACCAGTCCATGGAGTAGCGGCTCTTGTCCAGAAAGCGCTCGGGGTGGCGGCGTACCGCGTGACCGAGGGCGCCGACGGCCAGCTCCCAGTCGGGCTGGGGCTCTTCGCGGTGCTCTGCGAGGGCGAGGGCGCAGCGCAACGCCTGGTAGACGGACGAGGAACCGGTGAGCAGGGCATCGGCGACGGGCGTGCCGTCGGCCTCGCGCTTCCAGCCGATCTGCCCGCCAGGCTGCTGGAGCCGCAGCACGAACTCGACGGCCGCGGCGACGACCGGCCAGAGCCGGTCCACGAAGGCGTCGTCGCCGGTGGCGAGGTAGTGGTGCCAGACGCCGACGGCGACGTACGCGCAGAAGTTGCTCTCCCGGGCGCGGTCGGTGGGCCTGGCGGCGTCGCCGTCGGCGTAGGCGGCGTACCAGGAGCCGTCCGGGAGCTGGTGGTCCGCGAGCCACCGGTAGGCCGCCTCGGCTCGCTCGTGCTCGCCCGCCGCGTCCAGCGCCATGGCGGCCTCGACGTGGTCCCAGGGGTCGAGGTGGTGGCCACGGAACCAGGGGATGGCGCCGTCGGTGCGCTGCACGCCCGCGATCCCGGCGACCGTACGGGCCGCCTGGTCGGCTGTCAGCACGCCGTCGAGCACGAGCCGTTCCGTGCGCTCCGGGCTCGTCACGCCTGCCCCTGGCCGGTCGGGGCGGCCGCCAACGGAATGGCCGCCTGGTCGTCGGGGGGCAGTGCGGGCAGGTGCGGCTTCGTCGCGTACGCCACGAAGCTCTTGCCGATCAGCGGGTCGAGTGCCCGCTCGGCGAGCCGGGTGGCCAGCGGCTTCTTCATGATGTCCCAGACCAGCAGTTGGTGGTAGGCCCGTACCGGCAGCGCCGCGTCGGCGCCGTCCCGGTGGACGCCGAAGGCGCACTTGAGCCACCAGTAGGGGGAGTGCAGGCCGTGCGCGTGGTGGGTGCCGTATGGTCGCAGGCCGGACTCGCGCATCTTGCCCAGCAGTTCATCGGCACGGTAGATGCGGATGTGGCCGCCCTCCACCTCGTGGTAGGCGTCGCTCAGCGCCCAGCAGATCTTCTCCGGCCCGTAGCGCGGCACGGTCACCGCCATCCGGCCGCCCGGCCTGAGCACCCGCACCATCTCCGCGAGCACGCCCTTGTCGTCGGGGATGTGCTCCATCACCTCGGAGATGATGACGACGTCGAAGCTGTCGTCCGGGAAGGGCAGCGCGAGGGCGTCACCCTCCATCGCCGTCGCCGTCGCTCCCGTGGGCGCCTCCCCGGCCTCCGCCATGGCCGCGAACCAGCCCGCGACCTCGCGGATCTCCTCGACGTTGCGGTCCAGCGCGACGACGCGCGCCCCCCGCCGGTAGCACTCGAAGGCGTGTCGCCCGGCGCCGCAGCCCAGGTCGAGTACGCGGTCGCCCGGCGCGATCGGGAAGCGGGAGAAGTCGACGGTCAGCACGGGGTCTGCCTCTGCTTTCGGCTACGGAGTGTCTGGTCGGCGGGCGGAGGGAGGGTCACTGCGGTACGCGCTGTGCGAGGGCGGCGCGGTAGTGCTCCACGGTCCCGAGCGCCGCCTGCTCCCAGGTGAAGCGGCGCAGTACGCGTTCACGTCCCGCCGCCCCCAGCCGGGCGCGGAGTCCGGCATCGCCCAGCAGGCGGCCGAGCGCCGCGGCCAGAGCGCCCGCGTCGCCGGGTGGCACGGCGAGACAGCTCTCGCCGTCACGGCCGGCCACCTCGGGGACGGCGCCGCCCGTCGTGGCGACCAGCGGCGTGCCCGTCGCCATGGCCTCGGCGGCGGGCAGCGAGAAACCCTCGTACAGCGAGGGCACGCAGGCGGCCTGAGCGCTGCGCAGCAGACCGGCCAGTTCGGCGTCGCTGATGCCCTTGACGAATTCGACGGCGTGCGCGAGTCCATACCGCTCCAGCGCGGCGGCCACCGGGCCTTCGGCCGGGCGCTTTCCGACCACCACCAGGTGCGCGTTCTCGTGCTCGGTGCGCACCTTGGCGAGCGCCTCCACCAGGTACACCAGGCCCTTGAGCGGTACGTCGGCGCTCGACGTCGTCACGATCCGGCCGGGCACCTGCGGCACCGCCGGGTCGGGCGAGAACAGCCGGGCGTCGGCGCCGATGTGCACGACGTGTATACGGTCCGAACGCACCCCGAGGTGCGCGGTGATCTCCTGCCGGGAGGAGCCGGAGACGGTGAGCACCGAGGGCAGCCGCCGCGCGACCCGCTTCTGCATCCGCGTGAAGCCGTACCAGCGGCGCACGGAGGCGCGCGCCCGGCGGCTCCCGGCGGCGTCCAGGTCCAGCTGCCGGTCGACGGTGATGGGGTGGTGGATGGTGGTGACGAGCGGTGCGCCCAGGTCACCGAGGAGTCCGTAGCCGAGCGTCTGGTTGTCGTGCACGATGTCGAACTGGCCGCGCCGCGCGGCCAGTTGCCGGCGCGCCCGCAGGGAGAAGGTCAGCGGCTCGGGGAAGCCCCCGGTCCACATCGTCGCCACCTCCAGCAGGTCCACCCAGTCCCGGTACTCCCCGCGCCCGGGGGTGCGGAAGGGATCGGGCTGCCGGTAGAGATCCAGGCTGGGCAGCTCGGTGAGGGTGACGCCCGCGTCCAGCACGGGATAGGGCTGGGCGCCGATCACCTCGACGGTGTGGCCGAGCCGGGCCAGTTCGCGCGACAGATGCCGCACGTATACACCTTGTCCACCGCAGAAGGGATTGCCCTTGTACGACAGCAGGGCGATGCGCAGCGGTCTCTCACCGGAGCCGCCGTGCCCGCCGGGGTGACCCGGCGCGTGGAAGCCGATGCCGGGCCCTGCGGTGCGGCTCTCCCCCACGACGGCCTCTGCGGTCACTCACCGGCCCCCTTCTTCCCCTGCCTTCGGCGGGGATACGCCATCTGCGCTGTCGCCGGAGCGTAACCGCCCGCGCTAAGCTAGAACAAGTTTCAGAAAGCCGGGCGGGCCAGGCCGCTCCGGCTTCCGGAGCAATGAATTTACCGGCCAGTCACTTATCCCGAGCGGCGGGCGGGGGTGATTCGCGCCACCCGCCGCCCGCCTGCGAGGATCCCGCGCACACCAGCAGGGCAGCGAACGCCACGGAAACGGGACGAACCCATGACGACACAGCACGAGCCGTCCCCCTCGCCCCCCGCGCCCTCGCCCTCCGCACCCGCGCCCGCGGCCCCCGCACCCTCTGCGCCGCTGACCGAGCGGCAGCGGGAACGCCGTGCCCGCATCCTGCAGGCCAGCGCCCGCCTGGCCCGCCGCGGCGGCTTCGACGCGGTACAGATGCGCGAGGTCGCCGAGTCCTCTCAGGTCGCACTCGGCACCCTCTACCGCTACTTCCCTTCCAAGATCCATCTGCTGGTCGCGACCATGCAGGACCAGCTCGAGCAGCTGCGGGCAACGCTGCGTGCCCGGCCGCCCGCCCATCCGGAGCCCGCGGCGCGGGTCGCCGACACCCTGCTCCGCGCCTTCCGCGCGCTCCAGCGCGAACCACAGCTGGCCGACGCGATGGTACGGGCGCTGACCTTCGCCGACCGGTCGGCCGGCGCCGAGGTCGAGACGGTCTCCCGGCTGACCACCGCGATCATCCTGGAGGCGATGGGCCTGTCGTCCCCGCCCACCGCACGGCAGTTGTCGGCCGTACGCGTCATCGCGCACACGTGGCATTCGACCCTGATCACCTGGCTCTCGGGGCGTGCCTCGCTGGAGCAGGTGCGCACCGACATCGAGACGGTCTGCGAGCTGATCGACCTGGTCCACCCGGTCACCACTGCAGGGTGACGACGCTGCTCGACGGCCTGGCGGTACTCATCGAGGGCGGAGGTGCAGGCTGAGGCGTACAGGGCGCACACTCAGGCGCCGTGCGCCCGGAACGCGCTTCGAACGCACCGCCGTGATCGCGGAACCGGTATGTGACATCGCTCCCCAACCGGTATGTATAGACCGGGACTTCGCATATAACCTGCGAAACGGACATTGGAGGGGTGGGGTTGATTCGAGTACTGCTGGTTCATGAGGCAGGCTTGCTCAGATCGGGGCTGGAAGCTCTGGTGAGCAAGGCGCACGACATGACGGTCACGGCGGTGAGCTGGAGCAACGGCCTGCGCATGACACGTTCCGCGCCCGTGGACGTCTGCATCGCGGGCAGCGACGGGCCCCGTGACTCGGCTCTGCACGAATTGGTCGCCACACTGCGCAGCCGGGACGGGAAGGGGCTGCTGGCACTGACCGGCACGGACCGGCCGGGCGCCCTGCGC
>NZ_JBOHCV010000553.1:0-10850 GCF_050698815.1 Streptomyces sp. | reverse complement strand
GGCGGTCCATGAGCGCTGTGGATGGCGAGGGTCCGGGACGGCCGCCCGGTACGCGGCTCGATGGTCTGCTCGAAGAGCTGCCCGTGCGGATCGATCAGGAGGGCACCCGGGACCGGATTCACAGCCTTCTGGAGGCGGTGCTCTCGGTGGGGCGGGGGCTGGAGCTCTCCGAGGTGCTGCAGCGCATCGTCGAGGCGGCCGTGCTGCTCGTCGACGCCGAATACGGGGCCCTCGGCGTGATCGGAGAGGACGGGAAGCTCTGCGAGTTCATCCCGGTCGGAGTGAGCGAGGAGCAGGCCGCGGCCATTGGGCCGCTGCCCGCGGGTCACGGGCTGCTCGGTGAGCTGATCCGGAACCCGGTGCCGCTGCGGCTGCCGGAGCTGTCGCTGCATCCCTCGGCGCGCGGCCTGCCGGACGGGCATCCCCCGATGCGGTCCTTCCTCGGCGTTCCAGTCCGGGTACGGGACGAGGTCTTCGGCAATCTCTACCTGGCCGAGAAGCGGACCAGCGGGGAGTTCGACGGCGAGGACGCGTCCGTACTGTCGACCCTGGCCGTGGCGGCCGGTGTCGCCATTGAGAACGCACGGCTGTACGAGGAGGCCCGCTACCGCCAGCGGTGGCTGGAGGCGAACGCCGAGGTGACCCGGGCACTGCTGTCCGGCGTCGGCGAGCGGCACGTCCTCGGTCTCATCGTCGATCTGGCGCGGACCATCCTCTCCGCGGATCTCGGCGTGCTGGCGCTGCCGGAGGACGGTGGTGAGCTGCTGAGCGTGGTCGTCGCCGCCGGGGTCCACTGCGAACGCCACCGTGGTCTGCTGCTGCCCCGCGAGGGGTCCTTCGAGGGTGCGGCCGTCGCCGCCGGCGAGGTGACCGTCAGCGCCGACGTGGAGCGCGATCTGCGGGTGACCGCCGGCCCGCCGCGCTGGGCCGGACTAGGACCGGCGGTGGCGGTGCCCATGATCGCTGACGGACAGCCTCAAGGGGTGCTGCTGCTGGCCCGTACGAAGCCGCGAACGCCCTTCGCCGACACCCAGACCGCGCCTTTGAGCGCCTTCGCCGACCAGGCCGCCGTGGCCATGGAGCTCGCCGAGCGGCGGCGCGACGCCGAACAGATCACCCTGCTGGAGGACCGCGACCGCATCGCCCGCGACCTGCACGACCTGGCGATCCAGCGGCTGTTCGCCACGGGGATGACGTTGCAGAGCGCGGTGCGGTTCGTCGAGCATCCCAAGGCCGGTGAGCGGCTGCTGCGAGCGGTCGACGACCTCGACGCGACCATCAAGATCATCCGTACGACGATCTTCGGGCTGCGGACACATGAAGCAGCGGCGGACGGGGACGGACTGCGCGGACGCGTCAGCGCGGCGGTGCGGGAGGCCGCGACAGCGCTGGGGTTCACCCCGGTGCTGCGGCTGGAGGGCCTGCTCGATACGGACGTGCCGGCCGGTGTCGCCGACGAAGCCGTCGCCGTGCTCGCCGAGGCCCTGGCCAACGCGGCCCGGCACGCCCGTGCGAGTGCGGTCGAGGTGTCGGCCGGGGCGGGGGACGGCGCGCTCACGCTCCGGGTGGTGGACGACGGCGTCGGCATCCCGGCGGACGGCCGCCGCAGCGGGCTGCGCAACCTCGTGGAGCGGGCCGAGCGGCTCGGCGGCGAACTGGTTCTGGAGACGCCGCCCGGAGGCGGGACCGCCCTCGTCTGGCGGGTGCCGGTGGACGGCGGGGCACGGGCGGGAGGGGCTCCCTAGGGCGGGCGGGCTCAGGGACCGGTCGGGTCACGGCCGGTCCGGCTCCTGCGGATGCGCCTGGGTGGCGAGCACCGCGGCCTGTACGCGCCGTTCGACGCCCAGCTTCGCCAGCAGCCGGGAGATGTGGTTCTTCACGGTCTTCTCCGACAGGTAGAGGCGGTGGCCGATCTGCCGGTTGGTCATCCCCTCACCGATGAGGGAGAGGACGTCCCGTTCGCGGGGCGTCAGGTCGGCGATGGCCGCGTGCCCGGCCTGCCCGGCGGAGTCCCCGGTGCCGGCGGCGCCGTCCGTGCCGCGCAGGCTGCCCATGAGCCGGGCCGTGGTCGCGGGGTCGAGCAGCGACTGGCCGGCCGCGACCGTACGTACGGCTGACACCAGGTCGGAGCCCTTGATCTGTTTCAGCACGTAGCCCGCCGCGCCCGCCATGATCGCGTCCAGCAGGGCGTCGTCGTCGTCGAAGGAGGTGAGCATCAGGCAGGCCAGCTCGGGCATGTGGGAGCGCAGCTCACGGCAGACGGTGACACCGTCGCCCTCGCCGCCGGGCAGCCGGACGTCGAGTACGGCCACGTCCGGTCGCAGCGCGGGCCCGCGGGTGAGAGCCTGCTCCGCGGTCGCCGCCTCACCGATGACCTCGATGTCGGCCTCCGCTTCCAGCAGGTCGTGCACTCCGCGGCGTACGACCTCGTGGTCGTCGAGAAGCAGGACCCTGATGGGGTTCTGCGCGGAGAAGGCGCGTGATGCGTTCATGTCGGTCCTCGTGGTCCGTCGTGGCTCGCTGCTCGTGGCTCGTGGGTGTTCGCTCCCGGCTCCTGGAACGGATGGTTCCTCCACAGGACGTGGCTCGAACAGGGCGATCAGGGCCGACCAGGGCCGAACGGGCCCCGGCCAGGGCCGCGCGCAGGCCACCCGTCCCTCCAGCAGGGACCCTTTCGGCCCTCTCCCCGGGCGCGCGGACGTGTGACCGTGCTCTCGTGACCGGTTCTCTGCTGGCGAGGGGGTCAGCGCATGAGCACCAGGAAGAGGCTGTGGCGCTTGCGTCGCAATCCGCTCCGCCGCCGATCCGACCGGGCCGAGGCGTGGGCGGCGCTGGCGGCCGGAGCGGTCATGGCCGTCGGCGCCCCGTTCACGGGATTGCTGGCCTCCGATGCGGTCGCCGACGGCCTGCGGGACCACCCGGGTCTCCACCGGGTCTCGGCCGTTTCGCTGGAGAACGCACCCAGCACGGACGGCATCGCCACCGTGACGAACGACCCCGAGGTGCCCACCCACGTCAAGTGGAAGGTGGCCGACGGCTCCGCCCGTACGGGCGACGCACCGGTGCGGGCGGGAACCCCGGAGCGCAGCCACGTGACGGTGTGGCTCGACGGTCGTGGCGTACCGCGGCAGCCACCTCCTGACTCCACCCAGATCACGACGGAGAGCATCGCCGCGGGCAGCGCGGCCGCGGGTGGTGCGTGCTTCGTCACGCTGGGCTGCTACTGGGTGGTCAAGCGGCGCCTCGACGCGAGCCGTACGCGGGAGTGGGAGCGGGAGTGGGCCGCCGTCGGTCCGCGCTGGAGCCGCCGCGACTGAGACGGCCCGGACGGGTGGGTCCGGGCCGTCTCAGTGGGCTCAGTCGTGTGCCACGACCGCGACAGGAGTGCGCGCGTGGTGCATCACCGCGTGGGCGACGGGGCCGAGGTGCCAGCCCACCAGCGAGCGGCGGATGCGCCGGCCGACGACCACCATGGACGCCCCGGACGCCGCGTCCACCAGGAGGCGGGCGGGACGGCCGGTCAGTGCCTCGGCGTGCACCTCGAGGGCGGGGTACTTCTCCCGCCAGGGGCGCAGGGCGGCGGACAGCTCCGTCTCCTGTTCGGCTTCCTGCCGGGCGTGCTCCGCGTCGAGGGCGGGCCTGGTCCCGTGCGCCGGCGGGTGGTGTCCCCAGCTGTGCAGGACGCGCAGCGGGGCGGAGCGCCGGGCGGCGGCGTCGAAGGTGAAGGCGAGGAGTTCGTCGCACGGCCGGCCTAGGTCGAGGCCGAGAACGATGCCTCCCTCGGCTGCCGGCGCGTGGTCGTGCAGGCCCGGCTCCTCCGATTCCGGGGCGCGGACGAGGATGACCGGGCACTGGGCGTGCGCGACGGTGGGCAGGGCGGTCGAGCCGACGATGTATCCGAGCACGCTGCCCAGGCCACGGGAGCCGAGGACCAGCAGATCGGTGCGGGTGGAGAAGTCGGAGAGCACATAGGACGGACGTCCGGCCTCCAGTTCGACCGTCGTACGCAGGCCGGGGTGCCGGCCGGCGAGGTCGTCCACCGCCTCGCTCGTGATCTTGTGCGCCCATTCGTGCTCGACATGGTCCTGCGCGATCGGGGAGTAGGGGTAGGCACCCGTCTCGTGGATCTGGACCAGTTGCAGGGTGGCGCCACGGCTGAGCGCTTCCCGTGCCGCCCAGTCGACCGCTGCTTGGCTTTCTCGTGTGCCGTCCAGGCCCACGGTGACGGTGTCGAACATGGTGCCTGCCTCCGCATCCGGCTTGCGACGAAGCATGGGGACTCATGTCCATTGTCCCGCTGCCCCGGCGCGACACCGGAGGGCGCGAAGCGTCCGGGGACGTCAGGGCGAAGCGTCCGGGGACGTCAGCGCGAAGCGCCCGGGGACGTCAGCGCGAACGGCCCGGGTCTCCGGCCTGCCCCGGGTCAGTACCCCAGCCCGTGGCCGTAGTCGTAGAGGTCGCGGTCAGGGTCCTCCAGGCTCGGGATGGCGACCGGGAGTGCGCCGGTGGGGTTCAGGTCGCCGTAGAGGGCGTCGGCGAGGGAGGTCAGGGAGGGGTTGCCGTAGCTGAAGGTGGCCAGGTACGCGGGGACGGCGGGGAAGCGGCGGATGTCGTAGGCGTTGCGCACGGCGACCGCGATGACCTGGGTGCCGGTCTCCAGCAGGGCCTTGACCAGGGCGGCCTGGGCGACTCCCTTTTCGCCGGCCGCCGCGGCGGCGTTGGCCAGGACCACGGTCACGTCGTGGTCGCGGGCCGCGGCCTTGGCGGCGTCGATCTTCGCGGCCGTGGGGACCGCGCCGGTTTCCAGCGCGGTGGCGGACTGGCCGGCCCGGCCGGCGACCGTACGGGTGAGGGACTCGACCGATTTCGTACCCCAGCCGGTGACGAGGACGGTGCGCTTGGCACCGGAGAGCGGGAGGGCGTTGCCCTCGTTGCGTACCAGGGTGATGGTGCGGGCCGTGATGCGGGCGGCGTCCGCGACATGGCGGCGGTTGCCGACGAAGCGCTCGGCGTGGTCCTCGTCGACGTACGGGCGGGGGAAGAGGCCGTTGCGCACCTTGTGTTCGAGGATGCGGAGCACGGAGGCGTCCAGGCGGGACTCGGAGACCTCGCCGGAGGTGAGGGCGGCCATGACGGCGGCGTGCGCGGTGTCCGTCTTGGGGGCGAGGACGAGCTGGTCGCATCCGGCTTGGAGCGCCCGTACCGGAGCGACGTCCGGCGGGAATTCGCCGGACGCCCCCTGCATGTCGAGGGCGTCGGTGACGATGAGGCCGCGGAAGCCCAGTTCCTCGCGGAGCAGGCCCGTCACGATCGGCTTCGACATCGTCGCCGGGGCCTCGCTGGGGTCAAGGGCGGGCACGACGATGTGCGCCGTCATGATCGTGTCGACGTCGCGGGCGATGGCGGCGCGGAAGGGCGGCAGGTCGATGGTGTCCAGTTGCTCGCGCGTGTGCTTTATCACCGGCAGACCGGTGTGGCTGTCGGTGTCGGTGTCGCCGTGGCCGGGGAAGTGCTTGGCGGCGCTGGCGACTTCGCCGCGGTGGTAGCCGCGCACGGAGTCGGAGACCAGCGTGGCGCACAGCTTCGGGTCGGAGCCGAAGGAACGGACGCCGATGACAGGGTTGTCGGGGTTGATGTTGACGTCGGCGACCGGGGCGTAGTTCTGGTTGATGCCCATCGCGGCCAGCTCGCTGCCGATGATCGCGGCCGAGCGGCGGGTGTCGGTACGGGAACGGCCCGCGCCCAGCGCCATGTTGCCCGGCAGCTGGGTCGCCGGTTCGAGCATCCGGTAGACGACGCTGCCGCCCTCCTGGTCGATGGAGACGAGGAGGGGGACCCGGGCGCCGGTGTGCAGGGCGGCGCGCTGCAGGCCGTTGGAGAGGCGGGCGATCTGGCGGGGCTCGCCGAGGTTGTCGGGGCCGCGGCGGGAGTCGAAGTAGATCACTCCGCCGGGGCGGTACTTGGTGATGACCTCGGCCGGCGTGGAGACCCCGTACAACGCCGTGTTCTTGGGATGCGAGGTGTCCGCCGTCCGGCCGTAGACCTCGAGGACGAAGAGCTGACCGACCTTGTCCGTACGCGACATGCGGCTGAGCAGGGAGCGTGCCGTACGCCGGACTTCGGCGTCGTCCCGCTCCGCCGCCCGCGCCGTACCGGCGGAAATGCCCATGGCCGCCGCGACGCCCGCGGCTCCTGCTCCGGCCAGGACGCTTCTGCGGGCGGTGGATCGCGGCTGCGGCTGCGGCGACTGCGGCATCGGAACGCTCCTCATGCGGGCGACAGGAGTCGGGCGTACGGGGCGCACATCGTCCCAGCGGGGCGGGGAGAGAACCAGACGCCGCGCTGATGTTCATCGGTCCAGACCAGTGGTGCCACGGCGTCGGAGAGCGGCCGGAGAGCGGCCGGGGAGCGCCGGGGAGAGCGGCCCGGCGTCCGTGCGAACCCGGGCACCCGGCGCCGCCGCCCACTCGTGGGACGAGGGGCGGCGGGTGCGAGGGAGCGGCGCAGCCGTCGTCAGCCGGCGAGTCCGGCCTTGACGCCGCGCGCTATCCGGACCACACGCTCGGCCTGCACCCGCGCGGCCGCGCGAGCGGTGTCGTCGACCGGGTTGTCGCCCTTGGCATCGGTGTGCGAGGTGCCGTACGGGTTGCCGTCCACGAACTTCGCCGGGTGGGTGTAGCCGGGGGCGGCGGTCAGGCCGCCGAAGTGGTGAAAGGTGGTGTAGAGGGCGAGCAGGGTGGACTCCTGGCCGCCGTGCAGGGTGGCGGAGGAGGTGAATCCGCTGTAGACCTTGTCGGCCAGTTTGCCCTCCGCCCACAGGCCGCTGAGCTGGTCGAGGAACTGCTTGAGCTGCGACGAGACATTGCCGAAGCGGGTGGGCGTCCCGAAGATCACGGCGTCGGCCCAGTCCATGTCGTCGGGGGTGGCCTCGGGGATGTCGGCGGTGGCGGCCACGTTCGCCGCCCATGCCGGGTTGGAGTCGATCGCGGCCTGGGGGGCCAGCTCGGTCGTGCGGCGCAGCCGGACCTCGGCGCCGGCCTTCTCGGCGGCGTTGTTGATCTCCTTGGCGAGCGCGGTGACGGTGCCGGTCGAGGAGTAGTAGATGACGGCGAGCTTGACCGCGGGCGCGGTGGCGTCGGTGCTCATGGTGGCTCCTGTCCAAGTGTCTTATGGGTTGGCTGGGTTGAGGGTAGGCGGGCGTGTGCCGGGTCGGGCACGGCCTCGGAAGAAGGGTAGTTGAAACTAGAACTACTCTCCTCAAGGGTGGGTCCGGTGTGACGTGGAACACGTCGGAGGCCGAAATATCCGGGGAGTCGATCCCCGTTATCGCCTGTGCCTCCGTAAAGCGGGGAGCTGCTCCCCGGATCGAAGGTTCCGGGTAGCGGACCACCACCGATCATCGACTCACCTTCACCGGTCCAGGAGCGAGGCCATGGGCACCACCGTCGGCGGCACCGATACCGCGACAGCCGAGCGCGCGGTCCCGAAGACGCGCGCCGATGCCGCCCGCAACCGGGCACGGATCGTCGCCGCGGCGCGGGAGGCGTTCGTCATCCACGGGGCGGACGCGCCACTGGACGAGATCGCCCGTCGCGCGGGCGTCGGCAACGCCACCCTGTACCGGCACTTCCCCGACCGCGGCACGCTCGTACACGGCGTCGTGCTCGCCGTGACCGACCGGATCGCGGACCGGGCGCAGGACGCGCTCGACACCGTGGCCACGGGGGACACCGATGCCGATGCGGATACCGACAACACCGTCGACGGAAGTGATGTCTTCGCCGCGCTGCGGGACTTCGTCTTCGCCGCCATCGAGGAGCGCGTCGGCGCGCTCTGTCCCATGCTGGCCGACGGTTTCGACCGGGACGACCCCGAACTGCTCGCCGCCCGGCGGCGCCTGGAACGGCTGTCCTCGGAACTGCTCCAGCGCGCCAAGAACGCCGGGCAGTTGCGCCCGGATGTCGAGGCCGGGGACCTGATGGTCGCCATCACCCAGCTCACCAGGCCGCTGCCGGGCACCGGCTGCGCCGAGATCGCACGCTACGTCGACCGCCATGTGCAGCTCTTCCTCGACGGGCTCCGTGCCCCGGCAAGGTCCGAACTGCCAGGCCACGCCGCCACCTTGGACGGGCTGCGCGGGACCGCCTGAGCCGCCCGGCCCGGCCGGTTCAGCCCGTTCGGCGACCCACCCCGACCTCAGAACTCACCTGACCTGACACCACTCCGCGCGGTCGTGCGGCACAGCCGCCCCGCCGCGGACACGACCCTTCGTTCTCACCCAGCACCAGCACCGTGAGGTAGGCACACCCATGCCGAAAACAGCCCATCCGGCCGACGGCCCCGACATCACCACCGGCCCCGACACCCCACGATCCGACCCGAGACGCTGGAAAGCGCTCGCCTTCATCGCCGTCGCCCAGCTGATGGTCGTACTCGACGCCACCATCGTGAACATCGCCCTCCCCTCCGCGCAGGCCGATCTCGGCATATCCGACGGCAACCGGCAGTGGGTCATCACCGCCTACGCCCTCGCCTTCGGCGGGCTGCTGCTCTTCGGTGGCCGGATCGCCGACCTCTGGGGCCGCAGGCGGGCCTTCGTCGTGGGCCTGGCCGGCTTCGCCGTCGCCTCCGCGTTCGGCGGGGCGGCACCGAACGAGGCGGTGCTGCTGGGTTCCCGTGCGCTGCAGGGCGCGTTCGGGGCACTGCTCGCACCGGCCGCGTTGTCGCTGCTCGCGGTGATGTTCACCGACGCCAAGGAGCGGGCGAAGGCCTTCGGTATCTACGGCGCCATCGCGGGCGGCGGCGGCGCGATCGGACTCATCTTCGGTGGCGTACTCACCGAATACCTGGACTGGCGCTGGACCTTCTTCGTCAACATCCCCTTCGCGGTGCTCGCCGCGGCCGGAGCGGTGCTCGTGATCCGGGAACCCGCCGGCGCCCGTAACCGCTCCTCGCTCGACATCCCCGGCGTCGTACTCTCGACTCTGGGCCTGGTCGCGCTCGTGTACGGCTTCACGCGGGCCGAGGCGCACGGCTGGGGCGACGGCGGAACCGTCGCCATGTTCGTCGCGACCGTGCTGCTGCTGGGCGCGTTCGTGGGTGTCGAGGCCAGGGTGAAGGCGCCGCTGCTGCCGCTGCGGGTGCTGACCGACCGGAACCGGGGCGGGGTCTACCTCTCCCTCGGTCTCGCCGTGATCGCGATGTTCGGGCTCTTCCTGTTCCTGACCTACTACCTGCAGGTGGTGAAGGGGTACTCCCCGGTCAGGACCGGTATCGCCTTCCTGCCGATGATCGCCGGAATGATCGTCGGCTCGACCCAGATCGGAGCACGGCTGATGACGCGGCTCCGGCCCCGGCTGCTGATGGGACCCGGCTTCGTGGTCGCGGCCGGCGGCATGCTGATGCTGACCCAGCTGGAGGTGGACAGCTCGTACGCGACGCTGATCATGCCCGCGCAGCTGCTGCTCGGGCTGGGCATGGGCACCGCCTTCATGACCGCCATGTCGCTGGCCACCATCGGCGTCGAGCCGCAGGACGCGGGCGTCGCCTCCGCCATGATCAACACCTCGCAACAGGTGGGGGGTGCCGTCGGGACCGCGTTGCTGAACACCATCGCGGCCAGTGCCACCACCTCCTACCTCACCGCGCACGCCGCGGACGCGACCGGCGGGCGTGCCCGGCAACTGCTCAAGTTGCAGGGCATGGTGCACGGTTACACGTCGGCGATCTGGTGGGCCGTCGGCATCCTGCTGCTCTCGGCGGCGATCGCGGTCACGCTCGTCACCGCGCGGGGGCAGGGCGGCTCGCAGGTGCGGGGAGCCGGCTCCGCCGGTGCCGGGGACGGCCAGGGTGCGGCTGAGGAGGGCCCGGTACCGGTGCTGGTGCACTGAGGGCGCGCCCGGCGCAGGCGCCGGGGGAGGAGCCGCTGGACCACGGAACAGCCGGCCCCGCCGGACCCATGACCACATCAGGTCATGGGTCCGGCGGTTTCGCGTTGCGCCCGCCCCGGCCGGGCGGGCACCGCCACGCGCAACCATCGGGCGGTGTGGGTCGTCTTCCATGGTGGGAGAAGAGCCAGGCGCGCTGCTCCCTCAGAGTGAGGCACGGTGGAGTGCGGGACTCGAAGGACACCGCCGGCTTCTCCGGCACCCGCTCCGACCAGGATTTCCCAGGTCCGAGCGCCATGTGACCCTGTGGACGGCCGGACAGGGTACTGCATGATCAGGAAAATGACGCGCGCGTTGGGAATTTAGTCCGGTTTCCAGTCGTTGTTTCCTACGGATGGGGGCACTCGGGGAGTGTCCGACCACAGCCACCAACCACGTAATCCACTCGCAAGGGAGCCCGCATGGCAACCCGTGCCGTCGCCCGTCGTCAGGCCACCGCGACCGGTGTCAGTGACACGGCCAACAGTGTTCGCGCCGCGGGAAGTGAAGTCGCGGACCGTGACCTGGTCGGCATGTATCTCGACGAGATCGCCCGCACCCCACTGCTCGACGCGGCAAAGGAAGTCGAACTGTCGCTCGCCATCGAGGCAGGGGTGTACGCCCGCCGAATACTGGATCAGGACGAGGAGCCGCTCACCGAGGACTCGGCGAGCGCGACCGCGGCATCCGAAGAGCTGGAAGCGGTCGTCGCCGAAGGGGAGCGCGCCAAGGACGTCTTCATCCGGTCCAACCTCCGCCTCGTGGTCGCGGTCGCGCGGCGGTATCCGCGCAGTGGACTGCCGCTGCTGGACCTGATCCAGGAGGGCAACGCGGGTCTGGTCCGCGCGGTGGAGAAGTTCGACTACCGCAAGGGCTTCAAGTTCTCCACGTACGCGACCTGGTGGATCCGGCAGGCCATCACGC
>NZ_JBOHCV010000552.1:0-3932 GCF_050698815.1 Streptomyces sp. | reverse complement strand
TGTCGCCGACGATGTCGGTGAGCTGGGTCGGGGCCTTGCGGCCGGACTCGAGGTCCAGCCGGTTGCACGCCTCGGCGAAGCGCAGGTACGTGTCCACGCTGGCGACGACCACCCGGACGTCGATCTTGAGTATCTCGATGCCCACGATGGACACCCGCACGAACGCGTCGATCACAAGACCACGGTCCAGGATCAGTTCGAGGACGTCGTAGAGGTTGCCGGAGCCGCTTCCGCTGCCGGAGGAGGAAGAATTTTGCGGTACTACACTCATGTTTGATCTTCCTTTCCCGAGGAGGACATCCGCGGTGAAGCTCACCGGTACTCACCGATGCGTCACCGGTCAGAGGTCACTTCCGCTGATCGATCTGCCCGCGCGAATAACGGCTGGTGCGCTCGTAGCCGAGCAGGTTTCCCTGTCCGTCGAGCTGCACCCGGTAGGACCCCATGACGCTGGTGGTCTCCGGAATGCGCTCGATCTCGACCACCTCGACGTCCGCCTGCCAGCCCTCGTCCGTGGCCTTGACCGCGGACACCGAGCCCGGTTCACGCTGCAGAAGTTCGGCGAGTTGTCCGGCTGCGAGGCGCATCGCCTCGGCCACCGCGACCCGGCCGTTCTGTGAACGACCGCCCGCGCTCTCCTCTTCGCTTCGGCTCTGACTGTCTTTGCTGCTTTTGTCGTCCGATGTCGGCATGCTCTCACCCTCCCAAACCGGTCGGGAAGACCCTCTTCCGGGCCTCACTGCAACTCGCGGATGCTGTTGGGTGCCCCGGCTTCGCACACCTATGCGCCACGAAACCTGTGAATATGGAGCACGGAACGATCACTCCAAGTGCCCGGCCGCACACGGCGCCTTCACGTACCGGCCGGGTTACTCCTTGACCGCGCCGCTGAGCATGCCCTCGATGAAGCGGCGTTGCAGGGCCACGTAGACCACCACGACCGGCAGGGCGATGAGCACGGAGGCCGCCGCGAGCAGGGCCGTCTCGGAGCTGTGCCGGCCCTGGAAGAAGGCGAGTCCGAGCGGCACCGTACGGTGAGCTTCGTCACTCACCATCACCAGCGCCATCAGGAATTCGTTCCAGGTCCACATGAAGACGATGACGACCATGGTGGACACAGCCGGGCGTCCCATCGGCACCAGAACGCGCCACAGCGTGGACCAGCTTGACGCCCCGTCGATCCGGGCCGCCTCGATGACGGAGCGCGGGCTGTTGCGGAAGTAGGCGCGCATCCAGAAGACGCCGAAGGCGAGCGACTGCGCGGTCTGCGGCAGGATCAGCGCCCAGTAGGTGTCGGTCAGTTCCCAGTACCGCAGGTCGAAGTAGAGCGGGACGACCAGGGCCTCCTGCGGCAGCGTCAGGCCGATGACGAAGAGGTAGAAGAGCACGTTCGAACCGGGGAAGCGCATCACCCCGAAGGCGTAGGCGGCGAGCACCGCCAGCACGGAGGTGACCACGACCACGACCACGGTGACCAGCACGGAGTTGGTCAGGTACGTGCCGAAGTGGCCCCGGGTCCAGGCGTCCGCGAAGTTGCCCCAGTTGATCCCGTCCGGCAGCGAGAAACCGGGGTTGAGCGAGGACCGGGGGCCGAAGGCGGTGGAGAGGATGCCCACCACGGGGGTGAGGCTGATGACGGTGAACAGGGCCAGGATGCCGTAGGTGACGCTGCGTTCGATCCGGCCGGTCATCGGGTACGTCCTTCTGCGAGCCGTGCGACGGTGACCGTCAGCACGAAGATCAGCACGGTCAGGCCCACGCCCATCGCCGCAGCGGAGCCGACCTCGTTGGTCTCGAACGCGCGGTGGTAGACCTCGTAGGCGGGCACCGAGGTGGCGTTGCCGGGGCCGCCGCTGGTGGTGATGTAGATCAGGTCGAAGTTGCGCAGGCCGGCGACGATGGTGAGGGTCAGGGCGACCGCGATCTCGGCGCGCAGTCCGGGGAGGGTGACGGCGAAGAACTCCCGCAGCGCACCTGCCCCGTCCAGCCGGGCCGCCTCGTACAGCTCGCGCGGGATGCGCTGCGCCCCGGCCAGGAACAGCACCAGGCACAGCCCGGTCTCCACCCAGGTGCCGATCGCGCCGACCGCGGGCAGTGCCCAGGTGTAGTCGCCGAGCCAGAAGCGGGTGAGCGCGTCGAGGCCGACCGCCCGCAGGGTATCGTTGAGCAGCCCGTCGGGCGCCAGGATCGACCGCCAGGCGACCCCGACGACGACCATCGCCAGCACCTGCGGCAGGAACAGCACGGTGCGGAAGAAGGTCATGCCCCGCACCCGGAACCGGGACAGCGCGGAGGAGAGCAGCAGCCCGACCGCCACCGGCAGCGCCGCGTAGAACAGCAGCAGCACCAGCGCGTGCACGAACGGGCCGCGCAGCGTGGGATCGGTCAGCAGGCCCTGGTAGTTGTCGAGCCCGGCCCAGGTGGCGACGGTCAGGCCGTCCCAGTGCAGCAGCGAGAGCCACACGGTCTGGCCGAAGGGGAAGAGCAGGAAGACGCCGTAGAGGGCGAGGGCGGGCAGCACGTAGAGGTAGCCGATCGCACGCGGCCGGCCCGGGGCCTGACGGCGGTAGCGGCCGGCGACGTAGCGCGGGAGTCGGCCGCTCACCGCTTCGGCTTCGCTTCCGCGCGCTTCTTGTCCTCGAAGTCGGTGTACGCGCGCTGCATCGAGGCCGACAGCTTGTCCGGGGAGATGCTTCCGTCGATGACGCCCTGGAGGTCGGCGGAGAGGGAGTCGTAGAAGGTGGGGGTGGTGTAGTCCAGGTAGGGCACCAGACCGTCGGCCCCGTTCAGCCGCCGCCAGCCGTCGATCATCTGCCCGTCGACGCTGCTTGTGGGTACTACGCGGGCGGCCCGGCCGGGCACGGCCGGCAGCACACCCTCCTCGGTCATCACATCGGCGGCGTGCTTGCTGGTGATGAAGTTCAGGTAGGCGGCCGCCACTTGGGGGTGCTTGGAACGGGAGGTGACCGACCAGGCAAGGCCCTGCCCGCCGGTGGTCACCGGCCCCGCGCCCGCCTTGACGGGCGGTGGCGGCATGAAGCCGAGCTTGTCGCCCATGGGCTTCTTCAGGTCGGCGAGCTGCCAGGTGCCGGTGATGAGGAAGGCGCCCTTGCCGTCGGCGAACTTCTTCGCGGCGTCGTCGTATCCGGTGCCGTTGGCGCCCTTGGGCAGGTAGCCGCGCCGCTTCCAGTCGCCGAGGGTACGGGCGGCCTCCCGGGTCGGATCGTTGTCGAAGCCCTTGCCGCGGCCCAGGACGGTATCGCGGGTCGCTTCCGCTCCCCCGGCCTGGTTCTGCAGCACACCGAAGGTGTGGATGGCCGGGTACTTGTCGAGGTTGCCGAACTGGACGGGCAGTTGGCCCTCCTCCTTGAGCCGGGGCAGTGCGTCGGTGAGTTCCCCCCAGGTCTTCGGCGGCTTCATTCCGGCCTTCTCGAGGACGTCCTTGTTGTAGTAGACGCCGATGTACTCGCCGGTCTGGGAGATGCCGTAGAGCCGTCCGGTGCCGAAGGTACGGCCGTCAGCCGAGACCCGGTTGAGGTTGAGCAGGGTGGCCGGATAGCGGGTGTTCCAGGCGTAGATGCCGGCGTAGTCGTCGAGCGGGCTGAGCAGTCCCGCCTTCACGAAGGCGACCATGTCGGAGTAACCCTGGTTGGCCTGGATGACGTCGGGCGGCTTGTTCCCGGAGATGGCCAGCTTGAGGGTTTTCTTGAGGTCGGCGAAGCTGCGGGCCACCCGCTTGATGCGGACGTTGGGGTACTTCCGCTCGAACTCCTTGTTGAGCCGCTCCAGTTCGGCGTTCTGGCCGCCGCGTATCTCCTGGTCCCAGACCGTCAGCGTGACCTTGCCGGCCTTCGCCGGGTCGGGTGCGGCGCTCGCGGCGCCACCCGGGCCGGCCGCGCCGGCGGCGGACCCGTCGGTGCCGGGCACGCAGG
>NZ_JBOHCV010000551.1:0-2566 GCF_050698815.1 Streptomyces sp. | reverse complement strand
CGCGTCACCCACCGGCCGGCCCGGACCGGTTCACTCGTCCGGGTGGTGCAGCTCGATGTCGTAGTCGCCCGCACCGGAACCGTCGACCTTGAGTGCGGTCGCGACCGGCGGGTAGCCGCTGGCGATGACCGAGTAGTCACCGGCGTCCAGGTCGCCGAAGCCGTACGCGCCGTCCTCACCGGTGGTGGCGGAGCCGACCACGTTGCCCGCCGCGTCGACGAGCGTCACCCGCGCGTCCGGCAGCGGACTGCGGTCGAGACCGGCCCGGATCACGCCCTGAACGCGGGCGCCCGCCGCCAGTTCGATATCGATACGGGTGATGCCCTGCCCGTCGACCTCGACCGGCCGGGCGGCGGGGCGGTAGCCCGGCGCGCTGACGGCGAGCGTGAACGTGCCGGTCACCAGCTCGTCGAAGCCGAAGTCGCCGCGCTCACCGGTGCGTCCGGTGGCCAGCACCTCGCCGCGCACGTCGGTGACGACGACCATCGCGGCCCGTATCGGCTGCCCGTCGGCGGAGCCGCGTACGATCCCCGACAGTCCGCTGGTGGCGGTCAGCCGGATGTCGTGGCTCAGCGGCTTCTCGCCGATGACCACCGTCGACGCCTGCGGCTGGTGGCCGTCGGCGGCGGCGATCAGCACGTAACTGCCGGACTCGGGCGCGTCCAGGCCGTAACGGCCGTCCTGATGCGCCACGGAGCGGCCCAGCTGGCTTCCGCTCAGCGAGATCAGCGTCACCGCGGCCCGTGGCACTACGGCGCCGTCGGCGTTGCGGACGGTGCCGGCCACGGAGTACCCGGAGACGCCGAACGGCGTGTTGTCGGCGACGTCGTGTGCCGGCGCCGCAGCGGACCGGCCGGGGGCGTGTCCGTGCTCCGCCGCACCGGCACCGGCCAGGGCGGGTTCGGCCGCGGAACCGTACGGGCCGCCCTGCGCCGGGGTGTCCGAGGCAGTGGCAGTGGCAGTGGCAGCGGCGGAGGCAGCGGTGCCGGTGTCATCGGTGGTGCCGGCCGCGCCATCCGCCTGCTCGAGTCCCGACTTGGTGCTCAGGGGCACCTCCTTGACCCACAGCACCAGCAGCAGCGCCAGCAGGGCGGCCGGTGCCGCGTAGAGGAAGATGTCGCCGATGCCGTGGCCGTAGGCGCTCTCGATCACCTTGCGGATCGGACCGGGCAGCTCCGCCAGATCCGGGATGTCGCTGCCGCTGCCGCCGGTGGGGCCGCCGTGGTCGATGCCGAGCGTGCGGAGCCCGTCGGCGACGTAGTCGGTGATGCGGTGGGAGAGCACCGCGCCCAGTACGGAGACGCCCACCGCGCCACCGAGGGAGCGGAAGAAGTTCACCGTCGAGCTGGCGGCACCCAGGTCCTCGGGCCGCACCTGGTTCTGGGTGGCCAGCACCAGGTTCTGCATCATCATGCCGACGCCGGTGCCGAGCAGCGTCATGAAGACCGCCGACTGCCAGTAGACGGTGTCGTGCCGCAGCGTGCCGAGCAGCCCGAGACCCGCGGTCAGCAGCACGCCGCCGGAGCAGAGCCAGACCTTCCACTTGCCCGTACGGCTGATGATCTGCCCGGTGAGGGTGGTGGAGAGGAACATCCCCAGGATCATCGGGATCGTCATCACGCCGGCCATCGTCGGCGACTCGCCGCGTGCCAGCTGGAAGTACTGGCTGAGGTAGACCGTCGCGCCGAACATCGCGATCCCGACGAACAGGGAGGCGAAGGCGGTCAGCGTGATGGTCCTGTTGCGGAACAGCCGGAGCGGGATGATCGGTTCGGCGGCCTTGGACTCGACGAGGAGGAAGAGCAGGGCCAGCACCACCGAACCGCCGACCATCGCGTAGGTCTGCCAGGAGAGCCACTCGTAGGCGTCCCCGGCGAAGGTCACCCAGACCAGTATCAGCGAGGCGGAGGCGGCGACGAGGAAGGCACCGGACCAGTCGATCTTGGCCTTCCGCCTGAGCAGCGGGAGGTGCAGCGTCTTCTGCAGCAGCACCAGTGCGATGACCGCGAAGGGGATGCCGACGTAGAAGCACCAGCGCCAGCCGAGCCAGCTGGTGTCCGTGATGACGCCGCCGAGCAGCGGGCCGCTGACCATGGCGACGGCGAAGGACGCACCGATGTATCCGGTGTAACGGCCGCGCTCGCGCGGGGAGATCATGGCCGCGATCACGACCTGGGCCAGGGCGGAGATGCCGCCCATGCCTATGCCCTGCACCGCGCGCGAGGCGATCAGCATGCCGGTGTTCTCCGCGAAACCGGCGCTGGCCGAGGCCAGCACGAAGATCACGATGGCCGTCTGTACCAGTGCCTTCTTGCTGAACAGGTCCGCCAACTTGCCCCACAGCGGGGTCGACGCGGTCATCGTCAGCAGCGACGCCGTCACCACCCAGGTGTACGAGCTCTGGCCGCCGCCGAGATCGGAGACGATCTGGGGCAGCGCGTTGGAGACGATCGTCGACGACAGGATGGCGACGAAGATGCCGAGCAGCAGCCCGGACAGCGCCTCCATGATCTGCCGGTGCGTCATGGGTGCGGCGCCGCCGGGCCCTGCGGCAGCGGGCGCGTCC
>NZ_JBOHCV010000550.1:0-4977 GCF_050698815.1 Streptomyces sp. | reverse complement strand
GTCCATACGGCCCGAGGCGCACCGCCCCCGGCGAGCGCCGTCAGATAGCCCGGCCCCTCGGCGTAACGGACCCAGCCGCCAGGTTCGGGCGGCCCCGGCGGCGGCAGCGGATCGGGCGAGCTCCGCTTCTCCGCCCGCGCCAGCCGCGGGGGCACGGCGAGCTGCACGACATCCGCGAGGGAGCCCGCTTAGCGGTCGGCGACCGCACGGCACAGTCGCAGCAGCGGGGGCGTGAGCACCCGCTCGGGCGAGAGCACCTGGGCGAGCGGGGCGAGCGTACCCGGGTAGTCGCTCGCCGCGACCCGCTCCACGATGAACCCGTTGATCAGCCCCCCGCCCTCCCGCCGCCCCTGCTTCTCCCCCGCGCCGAAGCGCACCCGCACCCGCACGCCGGGCTGCGCCTCTTCGTCCATGGCGGCCGGGACCGCGTAGTCGAAATACCGGTCGAGGTGGACCAGCCCCTTGTCCACCAGGACCCGCGCCACGGGCAGTTCCCCGGCCGGCGGCGCCCCCCGCCAGGTGCGGGGTCTGGCCTTGGGCGGCTTCGCCTTCCGCACGGTCTCGCGCAGCAGCGCGAGCTGTTCCGGCGGCTCCCGCGATGCTGCCCCCGAGGTCTCCCCCTGCCCGTTGTCGCTGCTCACAGCCCCAGTCTTAGCAGACGGCACGGACAACGACGACCGAAGCGGCGGTGCGACCACGGCTGCGGCCCGGTTACCCCGGGAGAACGGGGTGACCGGGCCGCGAGGTGATCAATCGCGCTGCCGCAGGCGGGAGTTACAGCCCCGCGGCCTTGCGCAGCGCGTCGACGCGGTCGGTGCGCTCCCAGGTGAAGTCGGGGAGTTCGCGCCCGAAGTGGCCGTAGGCCGCGGTCTGGGCGTAGATCGGGCGGAGCAGGTCGAGGTCACGGATGATGGCGGCTGGGCGGAGGTCGAAGACCTCGCCGATCGCCTGCTCGATCCGCTCGACGTCGATGGCCGCGGTGCCGAAGGTCTCGACGAACACGCCCACCGGTTCGGCCTTGCCGATCGCGTAGGCGACCTGGACCTCGCAGCGGGTGGCCAGCTCCGCCGCCACGACGTTCTTGGCGACCCAGCGCATCGCGTACGCGGCCGACCGGTCGACCTTGGAGGGGTCCTTGCCGGAGAAGGCGCCGCCACCGTGCCGGGCCATGCCGCCGTAGGTGTCGACGATGATCTTGCGGCCGGTCAGGCCCGCGTCGCCCATCGGGCCACCGATCTCGAAGCGGCCGGTCGGGTTGACCAGCAGCCGGTAGCCGTCGGTGTCCAGCTTGACGCCGTCCTCGACGAGCCGCTTGAGCTCCGGCTCCACCACGAACTCGCGGATGTCGGGGGCGAGCAGCGAGTCGAGGTCGATGTCGGCCGCGTGCTGCGAGGACACGACGACGGTGTCGAGCCGTACGGCCTTGTCGCCCTCGTACTCGATGGTGACCTGCGTCTTGCCGTCCGGGCGCAGGTAGGGGATGGTGCCGTTCTTCCGGACGCCGGACAGGCGCTCGGAGAGCCGGTGCGCGAGCTGGATCGGCAGCGGCATGTACTCGGCGGTCTCGTCGCAGGCGTAGCCGAACATCAGGCCCTGGTCGCCCGCGCCCTGCTTGTCGAGCTCGTCCTCATCGCCCTCGACACGGTTCTCGTAGGCGGTGTCGACGCCCTGCGCGATGTCGGGGGACTGCTGGCCGATGGACTCCGAGACGCCACAGGAGGCGCCGTCGAAGCCCTTCTTCGAGGAGTCGTACCCGATGTCGAGGATCTTGTTGCGTACGAGCGAGGAGATCGGCGCGTACGCCTTGGTCGTCACTTCACCCGCCACGTGCACCAGGCCGGTGGTGATCATTGTCTCGACGGCGACCCGCGAGTACGGGTCCTCCTTGAGCAGCGCGTCGAGGATGGTGTCGCTGACCTGGTCAGCGATCTTGTCAGGGTGACCCTCGGTCACAGATTCCGAGGTGAACAGGCGGCGGGACACATCGCTCCCTGGGGTTGCAGCGGCTGCTGGCTCTTCTTGGGCGGACCGGTCGGGGGCTGCGCCCAAGCACGGTCCGACGCCAGTTTATCCATCTTCGGTCGCATCCAATCACGGAGTCTCGAACTTCGATACGAGCGTGACCTGCGCAGGCCCGCTCACGCCCGCTCACGCCCGCTCGAGCGGTGACTCGTGTCACGACCTGCCCGGCATACCGGACCGACCGGAAGGGCTGGTTTCGCCTGGTGTGAGAGGTCAGGGGAAGCGCAGTGCGACCAGGTCCCAGACCGTGTCCGAGAGCACCTCTTTGCGTCCGTAGGGCACCGCCGTCTCACTGCCGTCGGCACCGAGCACGACGGCTTCGCTCTCCTCGGCGCCGAAGGTCTTGCGCTCCCCCACCTCATTGACGACCAGCAGGTCACAGCGCTTGCGGGCCAGCTTGGCCCGGGCGTTGGCGAGCACGTCCTCGGTCTCGGCCGCGAATCCGACGACGATCTGACCGGCCCGGGAACGGTCGGTGGACAGCTCGGCGAGGATGTCGGGATTGCGCACCAGCCCGACCGGCTCGGGGTCCGCTCCGTCCCGCTTCTTGATCTTGTCCGCGGCGTAGACCGCCGGCCGGAAGTCGGCCACCGCGGCGGCCATCACCACGGCGTCCGCGTCCGCGGCGGCCTTGACGACCGCCTCGCGGAGTTGTACGGCCGTGCCGACCGGCACCACGTCGACACCCGCGGGTGCCGGGAGCTCGGTGTTCGCGGCGACCAGGGTGACACGGGCGCCGCGGGTCACGGCCGTGCGGGCCAGCGCGTAGCCCTGCTTGCCGGAGGAGCGGTTGCCCAGGAAGCGCACCGGGTCCAAGGGCTCGCGGGTGCCGCCCGCACTGATCACCACGTGCCGTCCGGCCAGGTCGACGGCGGCTTCCCCGGCACCGCGGGCCAGCACGCCACGGCAGACCTCGAAGATCGCGTCCGGCTCCGGCAAGCGACCCTTGCCGGTGTCGGTGCCGGTAAGGCGGCCGACGGCGGGTTCGATGACGACGGCGCCGCGACGGCGCAGCGTGGCGACGTTCTCCTGGGTGGCCGGGTGTTCCCACATCTCGGTGTGCATGGCGGGGGCGAAGACGAGCGGACATCGCGCCGTGAGGAGCGTGTTGGTCAGCAGATCGTCGGCCAGCCCGTGGGCGGCCTTGGCCAGGATGTCGGCGCTGGCCGGGGCGACCACCACCAGGTCGGCGGCCTGCCCGATGCGTACGTGCGGGACCTCGTGCACCGACTCCCACACCTCGGTGGCGACGGGGGCACCGGACAGCGCCGACCACGTGGCGGCGCCGACGAAGTGCAGTGCCGCGTCGGTGGGCACGACCCGTGTCTCGTGGCCGCTCTCCGTCAGCCGCCGCAGCAGCTCGCACGCCTTGTAGGCGGCGATGCCGCCGCTCACTCCCAGGACGACCCTGGGTGTGTCCTGTTGCCGCTGGTCCATCGCTCGTCTCTCCCCACGCCGTGCCTGCCGGGTGCCTGACGGATGCCCGGCGGGTTCCTGACGGGTACCTGCCGGCGTGCCTCCTACGCACACATGACACACCACGGGCCCGGCAGCCGCGCTGCCGGGCCCGTGGTGTGTGCCGGTCCGGCGCCTACTGGGTGACCGGGGCGTCGATGGCCTCGGAGGTCAGCAGGCCCGCGTTGATCTCGCGGAGAGCGATGGAGAGCGGCTTCTCGTGTACGTGGGTGTCCACCAGGGGCCCTACGTACTCGAGGAGGCCCTCACCGAGCTGCGAGTAGTACGCGTTGATCTGCCGCGCGCGCTTGGCGGCGTAGATCACCAGGCTGTACTTCGAGTCGGTGGCTTCGAGCAGCTCATCAATGGGCGGGTTGATGATGCCCTCGGGCGTGGAGATGGAAGAGGACACGCTCTGCCTTCCGGAGGAATGTGGTGAAACTCAGAAAAAGATCAGCGAATCAAGCGATCCGCATCAAGGCTAGCAGCTCGGCGCTGACCTCCTCGACCGAGGTGTTGACCAGGGTCGCATCGAACTCCGGCTCGGCGGCCAGTTCGGTACGGGCCACGGCCAGGCGTCGCTCGATCACCTCCGGCGGCTCGGTGCCCCGGCCGGTGAGACGGCGCACCAGCTCGTCCCAGCTGGGCGGCGCGAGGAAGACCAGCCGGGCCGAGGGCATCGCCTGCTGTACCAGCCGCGCCCCCTGCAGGTCGATCTCCAGCAGGACCGGCTCGCCCCGCTCCAGGTGTGCGAGAACGGCCTTGCGGGGGGTGCCGTAGCGGTTGCCGGCGAAGGAGGCCCACTCCAGCAGCTCGCCGTTGGCGATCAGCTTGTCGAACTCCTCGTCGTCCACGAAGAAGTACTCCAAACCGTGGGCCTCGCCGGGCCGCGGTCTGCGGGTCGTGGCGGAGACGGACAGCCAGACGTCGGGGTGGACATTGCGCAGATGTGCGACGACCGTGCTCTTGCCGACGCCCGAAGGGCCGGAGAGCACGGTCAGCCGCGGTGTGCCGGCCGGGGATTCCGGGGTCGCCCCCGGAGGGACTGCGGTACTCATGCAGCGATTATCCCGGTTCTCGGCGGTGCCTCGCCACCGTGGCCTCCGCGGGCCGGAGCCCGCGGAGCCACACACGGGCCGGTCAGGCGGACGCGCCGCCGAACTCCCGCTCCAGAGCGGCGATCTGGTTGGAGCCCAGACCCCGCACCCGGCGGCTCTCGGAAATCCCGAGCCGCTCCATGATCTGCTTGGCGCGGACCTTGCCGACGCCGGGCAGGCTTTCCAGGAGAGCGCTGACCTTCATCTTGCCGATGACGTCGTTCTCCTGGCCCTGCTTGATCACGTCGTGCAGGGTCGCGCCGGAATGCTTCAGCCGGTTCTTGACCTCGGCGCGCTCCCGGCGAGCCGCGGCGGCCTTTTCGAGCGCGGCTGCGCGCTGTTCAGGGGTAAGGGGCGGAAGAGCCACGCCTACGTCACCTCAGTTAGAACTGTTGGAATGGAT
>NZ_JBOHCV010000549.1:0-10623 GCF_050698815.1 Streptomyces sp. | reverse complement strand
TCGAGGGCCTCGCCCGCCCACCGTGAACCCGGCGCCAACATCCGGTGAACTCCGTACAACCAGCTCCGCCCTTCGACGGTCACACCAGACAACCCCCCACACCGTCGACCGAGGGGGAGTCTCCGTGTCACACAGCCGCCGCATGCTGACGTACGCCATCGCAGCCGCCGTTGCGGCCACCGCCGGGCTCGTATTCCCGTCCGGCGCCACCGCTGCCGCACCCCGTACCGCCACGAGCGACTTCAACGGCGACGGCTACGCGGATCTCGCCGTCGGCGTCCCGGACGGGACCGTCGGCGGCCGTGCCAAGGCCGGGTACGTGAACGTCGTCCGGGGTGGCCCGAAGGGCGTCGGCGCCCATGGAAGCTTCCGTGTCACCCAGGCCACCCCCGAGATTCCCGGCACCCCGGAGGCGGGCGACCGCTTCGGCGCATCCGTCTCCCTGGTGGACCTCAACGGCGACGGCATCGCGGAACTGCTCGCCGGTGCCCCTGGCGAGGACGTCACCGACCGCGGTACGGACGCGGGCATGGTCACCGCCGTAGGCGGCTCGACGGACGGGCCGGGACCGGGGTCGACGGTCATGACCGGGCGGTCGCCGTCGGCTGCGTACGGCAAATCGGTCGCGGCAGCCGACCTGACCGGCGACGACAACAACAAGGAGATCGTGATCGGTGGCACGGACAAGGTCGTCGCCCGTGTCATCCAGGGTGAAGACAGCATGGTCACCACCGTCGTCGCCGCCCCCATGGGCGGCCGCGCCCCCGTCCTGGCCACCGGCGACTTCGACAGCGACGGCACGGCGGACCTGGCCGTGGCGTACTGGACCGCGGGCGACCCCAACACGCGGTCCCACGTGCGCCTGTGGAAGTGGGACGCCGACCAGTCCGTGATGGCCAACTTCTGGAACACGGGCAACGGCGGCGTGACCGCCCTGGCCGCCGGCGACTTCGACGGCGACGGCCACGACGACCTGGCCCTCGGCGAGTGCCGTGAGATCGCCGACGAGAACATCGACGACCCGTGCGGCCCCGAAGAACTCGCCAAGGGGGGCGGCGTCCACACCCACTACGGAAGCCCCGCGGGCCGCTCGTTCGGCAGCCGCGCCCAGACTCTCAACCAGGACACGGCGGGTGTCCCGGGCGTAGCCGAGGACGGCGACCGCTTCGGCGCCGCCCTCGCGGTCGCCGACGTCAACCGCGACGGCCGCGACGACCTGATCGCGGGCGCTCCCGGTGAGGCCATCGGAAGCAAAGCGGGGGCGGGCGCCGCCTGGCTGCTCCACGGCGGCGCTCAGGGGCTGCTCGACGCCAACGGCGCCGCCACGTCCGTCTCCTGGAACCAGGACACGCCCGGCGTCCCGGGCGTCGCCGAGGCGGGCGACACCTTCGGTGTGGCGGTCGCCTCGGGTGACGGCAACGCCGACGGTGTACCGGATGTCACGGTCGGATCCCCTGGCGAGAACTCCTCCCTGGGCGCCGTATGGTTCCTCCCCAGCGGCTCGGCCGGCGGCTCGGCGGCCTTCTCGCCCCGCACGCTCGGCCTCCCGTACCTGTCCACGGCTCAGAAGTACGGCAAGGCGCTGAGCAGCCACTGAGTGGGCCCCACGGACGTTTTGCCCGCCGCCACAGCGTCGGCCCGCCCGCCGGACGACGGGCCGACTGAGCTTGGGAATCACCGTGTGATTCGGCTGAGTTGACCTTCTGATCTGCATCAACGTTGTCTGGACGGCCGTTCGTAGCGCTGCGTTGTGACCGCTGTTGACCGGTCCTTGCCGCCTGTTCTGGTGCGCATCTGGTGCGGCTTGCAGGAGACACGCGGCTGGTTTGGCCCTTCACCCCGGCCACCTGACGAGACAGGTCTGGTCAACAAAGACGCCCGGGTCACTGGGCCTGGGGCTTTCTACTGGGAGCCGGGTGACGGGAATCGAACCCGCGCTCTGGGCTTGGGAATCGCAGATGGGTGGTCTGTTGGCGGAGCTCCTGCTACCTGCAACAACTACTTCGGCCACCGAGGTGTCGGCCGGCGTGGTTGTTTCCAGCAGGTTCGATCAGTCACCTTCACTCGGTTGGCGCCACGGCGGTGGCGTCGGCGAGGCATCTGCCATACACCTGTATGCAGAGACGTAGAGGGAATGCCGAGGAAACGACTTCGGAGGCCTCGCGAGCTGCCCAGTAGGTCGGGCTCGCTTGTACGCAAGGTCGGTTCGCGCTCAGTTCTCGGCTTCACTTCGGTGCGTTCGATCGCGAGCTGAGGTGGGAGGCCGTGGCCGACCCGGACTTCGAAGACCTTCCCCGGCGGCGGGGGCGCGTCCTCACGCTGTTGGCTCTTGCCCGGTCCGTCCTCTTCGGGGTGTGTCTGGTTGTGGCGTACTACCGGATTCCGATGGACCGCCCGTTCACCCCCTACACCATCTTGGGCTTGGTCGCCGGTCTGGGCTTGGTGGTGGGGCTTCTGGTATGGCAGACGCTGCAGATCACGCGTTCCGCGTATCCCCGGGTGCGCGCCGTCGAGGCGGTCACGACCGTCTTCTCTCTCTTTATTCTGCTGTTCGCGTCGTCCTACTTCCTCATGGAGAGGAACGGGGCCGACACCTTCAACCAGGCCATGACTCGAACCGACGCGCTGTACTTCACGATCACGACGTTTGCCACCGTGGGTTACGGCGACATTGTGCCCGTGGCTTCAGAGGCAAGAATCACGGCCATGGTCCAGATGCTTGGGGACCTGCTCCTCTTCGGAGTGGCATTGAAGATCATCCTCGGAGCCGTTCAGAGCGGCCTCAGCCGAGGTGGACGGGGGACTCCAGTACCCAAAGGCAGCAAGAGGAACCAGGGGGGCTGACCGATCAGGTGAAGCGCCGCGGGATAACCCGGGAATGAGGGTGCTCCCACCGGCTGTCGCCAGCCCGGCGAAGTGCCGTCATCTCACTCCACCAGTGACTTCTGTATGCCCACTCGGTGTCCACCAAGCACGAGGAGGCGGCACACGTGTCGGTCGATGAACCAGTGGGAAGCCGGCGAGCGTGTCTCCGAACCCCGTGGATGTGCTCCGGAGTCGCGGCTATCTCGGGTGGCGCAAGGCCGAGGCCGCGATCAACACCTACGAGCATTACCGCACCGAAGTCGACCGCGTCCCGGTGCACTTCATGCGCAAGTCTGGTGTGGGCCCGGACCCGGTGCCGCTGATCCTCACCCACGGCTGGCCCTGGACGTTCTGGCACTGGTCCAAGGTCATCGACCCGCTCGCCATGACCGACACTCTCGGATATGTCCGAGCCGGTCGATCAACTGCTTGGAGCCGCTTGCGTCCGTCGACGGTTTTCAGCTGAAGCGGGGGCCAAGGCGATGCCCCCATGGGTAGCCGCTGATTACTGCGTCGGCTGCGGGGGGTGGGTGACGCCGAGGCGCCGGGCCACCGGGACGCCGGTCAGGCCGTAGAGGGCGACGGTCGCGATGATGACCAGGAAGGTGACCGGAAGGATCTTGGACGCGCCGCCGATGTGTTGGGCAACCAGTTGGGCCGAGAAGGTCGACGCGGTGGCCGCGGCGACGATGCCGCGCGGTGCCATCCAGCTGAGGAACAGGCGCTCCCCCCTGGTCAGCCCAGTCCCGATGGTGGCGGCGAAGGCCACCAGCGGGCGGATCACCAGCACCAGGACGGCCACAAGGCCGACGGTGGGCAGCACGAGGTCATGCAGCGACTCGGGGGTGACGGTGGCCGAGATGGACACGAACAGGATCCCGATGAGCAATTGCACCAAGGTCTCAGACAGTGGCCGCCGGGTTGGGATGTCGAAGCCGCGCAGGTTGACGACCTCAATTCCCATGAGGATGGCGGCGGTGAGCCCGGAGTCGTCACGGAAGATGTTGCAAACGGCCGCCACAGCCACCACGCACGCGAGCTGACTGGTGGAGCGGAGCACGTCGCCCAGCTTGAGCTTGCACAGGCAGAACCACAGCACCGCGACGCCGACCAGCGCGCCGGCCACGCCGATGCCGATGGACAGTAAGAACTGCCCTAGCAGGTGGCCAAGTCCGTGGCGGGTGCTCGACAGCACCTCGGCGAACACCACGGCGCCCAGGACGCCGCCGACCGGGTCGATCAGTGAGCCCTCCCAGGACAGGATCCGCTGGACGTTCTCGGTCGGCCGGATGAAAGTCAGCAGCGGGCCCACCACTGTAGGCCCGGACACCACCAGGATCGCGCCGGTCATCACCGCCGCTTTGGCCGACATGTCCAGCAGCGGGCCGGCGAACACGGCGGTGAGCGCGAAGGTGACCGGCACTCCCCAGATCACCAGGCGTGGTGCCACGCGGCGGGCACGCCCGCGCATCTTGCCCCACTGCAGGCCCAGTCCGGAGTCGTAGAGGATCAGCGCAACGGCCAGTGAGACCAGTGGCTGGAACGCCGGGCCCAGCAGCCGGTCGGATCGACATTGTTCGTGAGCGCTCCAGCGGTGAACCCGGCCGGGAGGAGGACGATCAGCGCCGGGATACGCAGCAGGCTCGCCAGTACTTGCGAGCCCACGGCGAGCACCAGGATCAGGCCCACCCCGAACAGGATCTGATCGGTGATCAACGCCTGGCCTCTTCTCCCGCCGACTCCGGCCTTCTCCCATGAGGCAGCGGAAGAAGGCCGGGCTTCTCCAGGCTCGCCTGGTTCGCTCTCCTGCTGTCTGGACAGCGAGTCCTCGTTCGGTGCGCTGACTCTTTCACGGCCTGAGGAGTGCAAGCCGTGTGACGGCCCGGCGCAGCCGTTCAGCACACAAATGGAGTAAGAAGCCGTTCCCGGGTCAGCCGACTTCGGCGGTGGCCTTTCGTACGGCCTCGTCGAGGTCCTTCGCGCTGACGTCGAGTTCCTTGGCAACGTGCTTCTGGGCCTTGAGCTCGGCCTTCTCAACGGCGTGTGCCAGCTCGCTCTCCCCGATGATGAGCAGGGCGGCCTGGCCTTCGTCGATGATCTCCCCGAACTCCTTTATGTCCGCACGGGACAGGCCGCGCCACAAGTGCGATCCGATCCCGCCCCCTGCTGCCCCCACAACAGCGGCGGCAAGCACGGCCGGCGGGAAGAGGAGTCCAACGGCCGCACCGGCGGCGGCACCGCGCCATGCTCCGCGCCGGGTGGTCTGCTCGTCCTTGTTGACGTGCACCTCGCCGTTGTCGTCCTTGGTGATCACGGCGGCGTCATAGGTGCCGATCGCACCAGCCTCGTGGAGGTCCTTTACGACGTCATAGTCGTCTTGGGCTTGGGCCTCGCTTGGATAGGTGCCGATGGAGATGAATACCGCATTTGACTTCGTCATGGCGCTATTCCTTCTCGCTCTCGCCGCGCTCCTGTAGAGAACGGCGACGGGTCTGAAGCCGCACAAGGGAGCCGTGAGCAGCATGTACCTGCTGGCGGCCAGGTCATGCGTGCTTCTTTTTCACTACCAGTGTGCGCTCCCAGCGGCGATGGGCGGAAAGGGTGCTGTTCAGAGCGGCCCTGAGGCCGACGTAGCGGGTTTGGCCGGTGGCCTGCCTGGGCTGGGGTCGAGCATGGGCAGGGGGCCGTACGCTGCTGGCAACTCGGGCAGGCTTGTCCCGCTGCGGCTGGTGAGTAACAACCCGTCCGTTCTCGTGCACAAAGCCATTTGAGGATGTCGACCTCGCACGCTTCGCCCGTGGTGGAGTCGGTGATGATCAACCGTCCGTTATTCCGCAGGGTCGGGGCGGTGAGCGATCCCGGCAGCGGAGGGGGCACGGGAACGGTCTCCGGACAAGCAGCTCAGGGCCGCGCCGGCGCGGATGACGACAGGAGCCGCAGTGAACCTGGAAAACAAGCAAGGCCCGGGTCTGTGACCTGGACCTTCGTTGTGGAGCGGGTGACGGGAATCGAACCCGCGCTCTGAGCTTGGGAATCACCGTGCGGTTCTGCGGAGTTGGGCCGCTGATCTGGGTAGCCGCGCCCCATGGCTGTCTGGCCGGCGGCATCAAGCGGCATCAACGGACCGCCGCTGACCGTGGTTTACCGGCACAACGGGCATGGCACGGGCACGCTCCAGGAGTCCAAGTCCAGCCGGGCCGTCGGCCTGGGGTCCAGCCTTAGCGGCGGGTGATGCCCTCGAGCACCAGGTTGGTGAAGTCCTTCGTGCCGGCGGTCCCGCCGAGGTCGCGCGTACGGACGTCCGTGGTGGCGAGAACGGAGGCGAACGAGTCGAAGACCTCTGCGCCGGCCTCGGGGTGACCAAGGTGGTCGAGCATCATCGAGGCGCACCAGATCGCGCCGAGCGGGTTGGCGACGCCTTGGCCCGCGATGTCGGGGGCGGAGCCGTGGACGGGCTCGAACATGGAGGGGTACTCGCGCTCGGGGTTGAGGTTGGCCGCAGGAGCGATGCCGATGCTGCCCGCGACGGCGGCTGCGAGGTCGGAGAGGATGTCGCCGAACAGGTTCGAGCCGACGATGACGTCGAACCGGGCCGGATCGAGGACGACCTTGGCGACGAGGGCGTCGATGTGCTCCTGCCTCCAGGTCACGTCGGGGAACCGGTCGCCGGCTTCCTTTACGAGCTCGTCCCAGAACGGCATGGTGTGGATGATGCCGTTGGACTTGGTTGCGGAGACCAGGTTGCCTTTGCGCTGCTGAGCGGTGGTGAAGGCGTAGTCGAGGATGTGCTCGACGCCGCGCCGGGTGAACACGGACTCCTGGACGGCCATCTCGTCGGGAAAGCCGCGGTTGAGGCGTCCGCCGATCTCGGAGTACTCGCCTTCGACGTTCTCGCGGACGACGACGAAGTCGACGTCGCTCGTGGCCTTCGCCACCGGGCTGTGAACGCCTTCGAGGACTTTGATGGGACGCAGGTTCACGTACTGGCGGAACTGGCGGCGGATGGGGATGAGGAGACCCCACAGCGAGACGTGGTCCGGTACGCCGGGCCATCCGACGGCGCCGAGGAGTACGGCGTCGTGGTGCCGTATGCGGTCCAGGCCGTCGGAGGGCATCATCGCGCCCTCTGCGACGAAGCGCTCACAGGACCAGTCGAACGTGTCGTAGGCGAACTCGAGCCCATGGCGATTGCCGACGGCGTCGAGGACGGCGCAGGCGGGCGGCAGCACCTCAGTGCCGATGCCGTCGCCAGGTATGAGGGCGATGCGGTAGCGAGTGGTCATGCACCCCATGGAACGCTGACGGGTTCGTGACTGTCTAAGACCCGTTCGCAACCCGTTCGATAAGGCTTGCCTATCGGTGGCGCTGAGTCCTGCCACCGCCGATGTCCTGCTCCGGCTGCTGTTCCCGGTCGTTCGGGCCGGGGCCGGGGCCGGGGCCGGTGTGGCCGTCGAACCCGGCGCCTTTGATGACGGCGACGAATGCCGCGGCGGCGGGGCTGAGGTGGTGGCGCTGCCAGACCAGCCCCACGTCGAGGGTGTCTTCGACGGCGAGCTGCCGGACGTGTAGCCCGACCGCGTCGGCCAGTGGACGCCAGGAGTCGGCGACGACGGCCACTCCCACGCCGCTGAGGACCAGCGGGAGGAGACCCTCGCGGTGCTCGATCTCGATCGCGATGCGGCAGTCGGTCGCGGCGACGATGGCGTCCGCGACCCGGCGCATTCCCGTTCCCTGCTGGCCGGCGATGAGGCGGAGATCGGAGAGCTGGTCGATGGCGAGGGGTCGGTCGCCAGGCGGAAGGCTGACGTCGTCGCGGGCGACGAGTACGAACGCCTGCGTCTCGATGGGTACATGATCGAAGTCTGTGAACACCTCGTGGGTGCCGGCCGCGGCGACGATACCGACCTCGGCCACTCCTCTGCGAACGGTGTCGCGGACGTCGTCGGGCCGGGCGGCGGCCACCACCGCCACCCGCACGTGAGGGTAGGCATCGGCGTAGGCGGCGATGAGCTCGGTGAGGGGACTGACGACCTGGGACGGCATGGAGGCGATGCGCAACTGTCCACCCCGCAGGCCGTCCACGGCCGCGACCGTCTCCCGGGCGACATCGAGGGAACGGACCACTTCGCGGGCCGGCGCGACCAAGGCCGCGCCCGACGGACTCAATACGAGACCGCGCCCCTGCCGCAGAAACAGGTTGGTCCCGAGTTGGGCCTCAAGGCGCCGGATGGTCTGGGTCACCGACGGCTGGGCGACGAAAAGGTGCTCGGCTGCCCGGTGCACGCTGCCGTGGTCCACCACGGCCAGGAAGGAACGCAGTTGTCGTATGTCCAAGCCGTTCACCGCCTTCATGGGCCTGAGCCGCAGTCGTCGGTCCCGCCCAGTCGAACAGGCCGAGTCCGTGACCACCTGGCGGCACCCTGACCTGCGCAGATTCTCCGACCTGTCGTTCGATAGCCGAACCTTATCGGTTGGGCTGCAAATGAGTCTTAGACAGCAGAGGTGACCGTCGTCACGATGTACGGCAGGTCCCAAGCCCTTCGGTTCCGGCAGCGGTGACCGGCCCGCGAGTTCGACGTACCACGCGACCAGCTGCGCCCCCGGGCCCGGCAGGCCGGCACCTTCCTGACGGATCCTCACAGACCTCATGGAATCGGACGAGCGGAGTCTTTCGTGCCTGACGAAGCCCTGTTGCTCCTCAACACGGCGATCGCCATCGTCGGCATCGTCGTCGCGATCACCTGGCTGAAGTTCCCGCCGGTGTTCGCGCTCGTCTTCGGAACCCTCTACCTCGGCCTGACCACCGCGGTCGGGGCGAAGGGCACGCCGAAGGCGGTCGCGGACGGATTCGCCGACGTCATGAGTGACATCGGCATCCTGGTGACGTTCGGCGTCATCCTCGGTGCGCTGCTCACGGTGACGAACACGATGCAGAGGCTCGTCGAGGCGATGCTCAAGGTCTTCGGCGAGCGCAGCATCCCCTACGTCCTCGCCGCGACACTGAGCTCGCTGTTCTCCTCGATCTACGCGGACGTGCTGCTGGTGCTCTCGGCGCCGCTCGCTCGCCGGCTCGGGCCGCGGCTGGGCCCGAAGGGACGCGCCCTGATGGGCGGCACGCTCACCGCCGGCATCGAGGTGGGTCTGGTGTTCGTCGCTCCCGGCGTGGCCGCTGTCGCCATCGCCGGCATTCTGGACGTCCCGCTGGGCCAGATGTTCTTGTTCGGTCTCGCGGTCGGTCTGCCGACGGCGCTGCTGACCACGCTCGCCTTCGCCACCATCCTGCGCGTGATGAAGTGGCGGCCCGAGTTCGACGAGGTCGACGAGGTGAGCGAGACAGGCGAAACCGGGCCCGCCCCCGAATCCGCACTCGACGGCTCTGACGGCTCTGACTGCAGCGAATCGCGCAAGCAGGACGGCGAGTACCCGCCGTCCATCCGCGACGGGTCGAAGGCCGGCAGCCCGGCCCTTGCCCCAGCGGTCGTTCAGGATCGTGAGACGACCACCACCAAGGCACCTGGCGCGACGCCGGGCGGGCCACCGCTCGGGCTGAAGATACGGGAACTTCCCCTGTTCCTCGCCGTCACACCGGTGCTGTTGACGCTGGGCCTCATAGCCGGTGGTGCGATCGCGGAGGCCACATCCGTGGACTCCGCGGCACTCGGGTTCCTGACCGACCCGGTGGTCGCCATCCTGCTGGGGGCCACCTTGGCGTACGTCCTGGCGAGCCGCGTTCGGTCCACGGACGAGATCGTCGGGGCCATCGGTACCGCGCTCGCTCAGTGCGGCCCCATCCTTGTCCTCAGCGGTATCAGCGGTTCGCTCGGGTTCGTCATCGAGCGTTCAGGAATGGCCAAGGTTCTCGGCAGCGCGTTCTCATCCGGCTTCCTGCCGCCCCTGTTGCTGGTCTGGATCGTGGCGGCAGTGCTGCACATCGCGCTCGGCTCCATCACCATCGCAGGCATCACCGCCGCGGGCATCCTGGCGCCCATCGCCGGCAACCTGGACGCGCCGCTGGTCCTGGTGGCCCTCGCGGCCGGTTCGGGCGCCCTCTTCGTACCGCACGTGTCCAGCAACTTCTTCTGGATGTTCCAGTCCCTGCTCGGGTTCTCCACCCGGGGGACCATCAAGACCCACTCCATCCCGATGACGCTGGCCTCGGTCATCTCTCTGCCCATCATCCTCGCGATCTCAGTCTTCGCCTGACAGCCGGTCGGGACAGGTACCGGGGCTGCGGATGGTGAAGCTTCGATCTCTCGCGAGCAGCCGATTGATCACGACATCGCACAGACCCTAGACCCTGACCGCCCCCGGCTTGCCGTCTTCGACCACGAACGAGGCGAACGTCGTCGCAGCCGCGTCCGGCCGGCTGACGGTCGGCACCATCCGCAGATCCGTCCGCCACTCCCCCGTGCTCAGCGTGCAGGTGACATAGTCGCGGCGGTCGCCGTCGAAGAACTTGATGTGCGGGTTCCACTTGATCATCGGCCCGTAGTAGGGCCCGTAGACCTAGCCGTCGCCGTTCGTCGAGATGGAGGTGCCGACGAACTCCGTTGCCACGACAGGGGAATCAGGCCGGTCGAAGTCGCTCTTGATGTCGCTGACGAACGTCGAGTGCCAGTCTCCGGCGACCAGGACGGGGTTGCGTACGCCGGCCGAGGTGAACGTGTCGGTGATGGCGCGCCGCGAGGCCGGGAAGCCGTCCCACGCGTCGTGCCAGATGATGTCGCCGCTCGGACCGTCGTGGTCCAGGCGCGCCAT
>NZ_JBOHCV010000548.1:0-4791 GCF_050698815.1 Streptomyces sp. | reverse complement strand
GTGGTTTCCTCCACACCCCGCCCGGGGCCGCCGGCATTCATCTCACTGCGGCAGCGAACCGCCCTGCGAGATCAGAGACAGAGCAGCGCGCTGTGCGAGCTGAACTTGTCGCACAGCAGCAGGCTGGCGCTGCTGAGGTCGCCGCCGCCGCCGGTCAGCTGCTCCTGGGGCTCCATCGTCTGCAGGTCGAGAAGTGCCATGTCAGTTTCCTTTCGCTTGTCTTACGGGGACGGTGGTGCTTTGCCGCGGTCCGTTTCCGGACCGGTTCATGGGCCGCCGCGGGGCAGCGGCGGGAGGAAGGGCAGGCCGGGCTGCGGCCCGCCGTGCCGGGCTGCGGCCGCGGCGCCCGCCGCGAGCATGCAGCCGGCGGTACCGGTGGCGAGGTCCATCGAGAGCCGCATCATCTGATCGCCGGGGAAGGCGAGATGGCCCTGGTGGCTCATGCCGTACCAGGCGAGCCCGTCCAGTTGCGCGGCGATGTCGCCGGCGGCAGCCTCGCTGGTGGAGTGGCCGGTGGTGCGGCTGAGGTACAGCAGCATCCCGGCCCGCCCCTGGAAGAGTCCGGGCTGCGCGTAGTACCGCATCCGGGCCGCGGGCAGCACCGCGGCCCGGGCGCGCTCGAACTCGGGGTTTCCGGACCGGTGTTCGAGGTAATCGTCCACCACCATGCCGATGCCCACGCTGCCGGCGCCGAGGTAGGGCATGACGCGGCTGCCCTCGTCGACCTGCAAGGTCCCGGAACGGTCCGGTACACAGCGCGCCAGGTCGCGGCGGAGCGCACCGGCCGCGAGGTCGAGCAGCTCCGGGTCGCCGGTACGTTCGTGCAGGCGGAGGAAGAGCAGGGCGGCGCCGGTCGCACCGTGCAGCAGTCCGGCACGCCCCCGGTAGGGGTCCTCTTCGCCCGTGGCGGCCCGGCTCATTCCCGGGTCGGGGCTCGCGGCCAGTCCGTCCGCGAGCATCCGGGCGGCCGTCATGGCGTGGTCGTGCAGCGCGGACTCACCCGTGGTGGTGCCCAGCCGGTCCAGCGTGAGGCCCAGGCCCGCCAGTCCGCCGTACAGGGAGGGGCCGAGGCGCTGCCACTTCTCCTCCAGCACCCGCTCGGTCAACGCCAGCGCACGCTTGGCGTGTCCGAGCCGGTCGAGCACGTACGCGACGCCGAGCAGCCCGTCGTAGAGGCCGGGCGGGGTGCCGTGCGGCGGGGACTCGCTCTGCCGCAGCAGCCACTCCTCGCCCTCGGGGCAGGAGCCGGCGCCCGTCTCGGCCAGGGCGTACAGCACTCCGGCCGCGCCGTGTGCGAGACCGAGGCCGCCGCCGGCGGCGAACTGGGCGATGTCACCGGGGAAGAACCGGTCCTCGCGTTCGGGAGTGGCGGAGGCCAGAATCGCGCCGGCCATGGAGTCGCGGCCGCGCGGCCATTCCGCCGGCGTCGCGGGCAGGTGCGAGCGCTGCGGCGGTTCCGTCCGCGGCCGCCCGGTGCGGCCTTCGATGGTGGCGACGGCTTCCCGTAAGAACTCCTCGGGGATGCCGGGGAATTGCCCGGCCGCCACCTCGGCCAGATGCGCGGCCTTGCCCCGGTCGACGGCGAGCAGCATCGTCATGGGGACGAAGAGGGCGATCCGCAGGCAGGCGAGGGCGTAGCGGTCGATCTCGTAGCGGGCCCGGTCGGCGGGGGCGATGAAGCCTGGGTGGGCGACGATCTGCCGCGGATTCTCGGCGGCGGGTGCCGCCGCCTCGAAGTCCAGCAGGGAGACGGAGCGTTCGTCGGGCGCGACCATGATGTTGAACATGTGCAGGTCGTTGAAGACGAGTCCGCGGCTGTGCACCGCCTCCACGGCCTCTTCGACCAGCCCGTGGATGCGCAGCGCCCAGCGGGTGTAGTCGTCGACCGCCGCCGGGTCGGGGCTCGCCGTGAGCAGCGGATGCCGCTGTGCGAAGAACGCGTTCAGGGTCTTCCCCGGCAGGTGGTCCATGACGAGGAAGCGGTGACCGTCCAGGGTGAACCAGTCGCGCACCGCCGGTGCCACGGACAGTCCGGCCAGCCGCTCCATGGCCGCTTTCTCCCGCTCCAGCCGGGTGACCGCGTCGGCCCCGTCGGCGGCGAGTCCGGCGTGCGGACGGGCCTCCTTGAGCACGACGGCCTCTCCGCTGCGCAGGTCCGTACCGCCGTAGACCCCGCCGCCGTTGGAGAAGTGCAGGGCACGCTCGATGCGGTAGGGGAGGTCGGAGACCTTGGCGGTGTCGCGGGCGGCGAGCTGCGGCTCGAGGAAGTCGGGCAGCGAAACCCAGTCGGGCACGTGGAAGGCGGGTTCCTTCCGGTCCGGCACGAGCCGGCCGTCCTCGTTCTCGATTGCCGGCACCAGGGTGCCCTGCGGCGAGAGACAGAAGCGCGGTGCGAAGCCTCCGTAGCGCACGTACAGCGGACCTTCCCGCCAGCGCAGGTCGGTGAGAATGTACGGGCCGGGCTGACCGGCCAGCACCTCACCCAATTCGGTCAGCAGCGCGTGCAGTTGTTCCTCGGTGGCTGGATAGATGGTGGCGAATTTTCCGCTGGTGCCGCGTCCGGCGTATTTCGCGTTCCGCAGATAAAGCTGCGTGCGGGACGGTACGAATTTGAAGGGAATCCCCCGCGGCACACAGTGGTCCCGGACGGCGGCGGCCACGGTGTCGGCGTTGTCCAGGCATGCCGAGGCATGGACCTTCCAGCCCTGCACCGGGAATTCGCCCTGCACCGGGCGCAGTTCGAGCCAGCCTCCGGAACGCGTCTCCCGCCAGCCATCAGGGACCGGCCGGCCCGCCGTCGGAAAGGTGTCGGAGGTGGCTCCGCCGGTGTCACCGGAATTCGACGAGTCGGCGGACAAACGGTCCGGAGTTTCGTAGAAGGCTCTGTCGGCGAGGCAGAAGACCTCGTATCGCTTGTCCATTCCGATCCCCCCTCAGCGGCTCGGAAATGAGAATCGCACGGGGCCGGGGAGGGGAAACAGTCACGGCTGTCACGACACCGCCGTGACGAACGCACGGGTAACCTTGCTTTCGCGCCATGCCCCAGGCGCGGCGTCCGGAAAACGGTGCTCCGCGCCTGCGGACGGCTCAGCCGGCGGCGGGCGTGAAGCGGACCGGCGTACCAGGCACCGCCTGCGCCGCGGCGGCCAGCGCGTCCTGGGGTACGACACCGATCACCGGATAGCCGCCGGTGACCGGATGATCGGCCAGAAAGACGACGGGGCGCCCCTCGGGCGGCACCTGGAGTGCGCCCAACGCCATGCCCTCACTGGGCAGTTCACCCTCGCGGGCACGCTCCAGCACCGGTCCGTCGAGCCGCAGACCGATGCGGTTGCTGGCGGACGAGACGCGGAAGACCCCGGTGACCAGGGTGCGCAGCGCCTCGCTCGTGAACCAGTCCGTACGCGGCCCGTACACCACGGGCAGCAGCAGCTCCCGGGGCGGCGCGGCCCAGGGCGCGGTGTCGGACGTGGCGCGCGGGCCCCGCTCCCCCGGATCGCCGAGCCGCAGCCGGTCCCCCTCTCGCAGCGGGTCGGGGCCGAGCCCGGAGAGCAGGTCGGTGGCGCGGCTGCCCAGCTCCGGCGTGGCGTCCACGCCGCCACCGAGACCGACGTAGCTGCGCAGCCCGTACGTGGCCGGCCCCGCCTCCAGCACCGCGCCGGCCGGCAGCCGGAACGGAACGCCCCAGGGTGCGGGCCGCCCGTCGACGGTGACGGGACAGGCTGCACCCGTCACGACCACCTCGACCGCGGCCCCCGGCGTCCCGCAGGCCCGCAGCGCGCAGCCGTTGAGCGTGGTCTCCAGCGTGGCGGCGGTCTCCGGGTTGCCGACCAGCCGGTTGGCGAGGCGGTGCGCCGGTTCGTCCAGGGCGCCGGAGCGGGGTACGCCCAGGTGCGCGTGCCCGTGCCGCCCCAGGTCCTGGACGGTGGTGAGCGCCCCGGCCCGTACGACGTGGATCTCGGCGGTCGTCATCGCGGCGGCCCCGCTCCGGGTTCCTCCGGTTCGGGCACGAAGCGCACCCGGGTGCCGGGGGCGAGCAGCGCGGCGGGGTCGCGGCCGGTGTCCCACAGCACGGTGCGCACGGCGGTGCCGATCAGCTGCCAGCCGCCGGGCGAGGAACGCGGATAGACGCCGGTGTAGGGGCCCGCGAGTCCGACGGCGCCCGCGGGGACCTTGGTACGCGGATCGGACCGGCGTGGCACGTGGTACCTCTCCGGCAGCCCGGTCAGATAGCCGAAGCCGGGCGCGAAGCCGCAGAAGGCGACGCGGAACGCGGTGGCCGCGTGCAGGCGCCCGACCTCCTCGGGCGCGACGCCCCACAGGCCCGCCACATCCGCCAGATCGGGCCCGTCGTAGCGGACCGGGATCTCCACGGCGGACTCGGACGCCCGGGTGAGCGGCGGCACCTGCCAGTGCGGCAGTTCGGCCGCGAGCCGGCGCACCTCCCCCGGTCCGGCCAGCCCGTCCAGCAGTACGGTGCGGGCCCCGGGCACGATCTCCCGTATCCCGGGGAGCTGCCCGGCGGCGCGGCGGCGCAGCACCTCCGCGTGGAACGCCTCTGCGGCTTCGGCGCCGGGCAGTTCGACGAGCAGTCCCTGCCGGCCCACCCGGAGCACGACGGGAGCGGCGGTGCCGGCGCCCCGACCGGTGCCGGCGCTGGTGGTGCTGGTGCCGGTCACGTGAACGCCCGTACCGCGATCCCCGCCCCGGTCAGCTCGTCCCGGATGCGACGGGCCAGCCGCGCGGCGTCGGGGGTGTCGCCGTGCACGCACAGCGAGCGGGCGGGCAGCC
>NZ_JBOHCV010000547.1:0-6510 GCF_050698815.1 Streptomyces sp. | reverse complement strand
ACGGCCGGTTCGTGCCGTGCCGGCGCGCACTGGGCCGAGGCCCCCCGTCCGAGGGAGGCCTGTGCTGTGCGAGCCGTTCCGACTGTGCGCGCCAGTAGCCCGCGTCGCGGAACTCACCGTGCCGCCGGTGGTGCAGGCAGAGGCAGAAGGCGGCCGTACGGGAACCGCCGCCGGCGGCGAACTGCCACCAGAACTGGGCGGCTTCCCGGTAGCCCACCAGATGCAGCAGGCAACCGAACACCAGCGCCCCCTCGGGGGCGATGTGTTCCTGGTCGTCCACGAGCCGGGACAGGCTGACCGCGGCCTCCGGTGCGTTGACCACCAGGGCGACCGCCAGATCCAGGTCGTGCGCGGCCTGTTCGCCGTCGGTGGGGTACTGCCGGGCTCGTGCCGCGGGCGCGGACGGTGAGCCGGGCGGCGTGTCGATGAAGGCTGCGAGTTCCGCTTCCCGTGCGGCCGCCGCATCGCGGTCCTCGTAGTCCTCGGCGAACACCTCGGCCTGGTTGAGCAGGGCGTCGATGGTGTCGTGTTCGTGCCTGCCGTGCATGATCAGATCCTGTCCCCGGCTCCTGCTCCTGCTCCGACGCTCTACGCCAGCTCCCGGGCGAGCTTCCGTTTGGCGTGCCGGATGTGGGAGCGCACGGTGGCCGCCGCGAAACCGAGATAGCTCGCGACCTCATCCTCGGTGCAGCCCAGAACATAGCGCAGTACCACCACGTCGTACTGCCGCTCGGGAAGCCGGGCGATGGCCGAGTACAGCCCGATCTCGCCCGCCAGTACGGCGAATTCATCGCGCAGCTCGAAGAGCAGAACCTTGCGGACGGCCGCGTGGAAGGCGGCCGTTCCGGCCAGTTGGGGCCGGTCTCCGCGCTCGCTCAGCCACCGCGCGACGTGCTCCTTGAGCACCGTCCACGCGTACCCCGTCAGCGACTCCTGGCGCAGCGCGTGCTGCCAGTGCTCCAGCAGATGGCGGCACGCGTCGTCCACGACGAGCCGCGCCGCGGCGCGGCTGCCGAGCTGAGTGTGCGCGTAGCGCAGCCACAGCCGGTGGTGGGACGCGTCGAACGCGGTGAAGGAGAGCAGCAGCCGGCGGCGGGCTTCCTCCGTCCGCCCCGCGGCCTCGGCATCCTCGGCCGGACTCGGCGCGTGGTGGTCCTCGGCACCCATGGAGACACCTCCTCACCAGAGAACGCACCGGGCCGGAACGGCCGGTGTGCAGGGAAGCCACGGAAAATGCTACACAGAGTAAAAGTCTGGCTACCTGCCGACCGACCGATTTCCGCCACCACCCGACGTGGCCGGTCTTGTCCGTACCGCCGGAGGCGGCCTGGGCAAACGGAGCCAAGTAGCGCACCATGGCGGCTTGTTCTCCGGCACCCCCGGCATCTGTACGGCGTGAGAGGAAGGCGGAACCCGCGGTGGTCGCTGACGAAGGCGCAGTGGATCTGGAACTGGACCGGGCCCATTCGGCCCGGATGTACGACTACTTCCTCGGCGGCACCACGAACTTTCCCGCCGACCGCGAAGGCGCCGGCCGTGCCATGGCGGCCTTCCCCGCCGCCATGGTCGCCGCCCGCGCCAACCGTCAGTTCATGCACCGCTCCGTCCGTCACCTCACGAGGCTGGGAATGCGCCAGTTCCTCGACGTCGGCACCGGGATACCCACCTCGCCCAACCTGCACGAGATCGCGCAGGAGACCGCCCCCGGGGCCCGGGTCGTCTACACCGACAACGACCCGATCGTCCTCGCCCACGCCCGGGCCCTGCTGCACAGCAGCCCCGAGGGCCGTACCGCCTACGCGCAGGGCGACGCGCGCGACCCCCAGGCGGTACTGAAGACCCCTGAACTCCACGACACCCTCGACCTGGGGGAGCCGGTGGCACTCAGCCTCATCGCGCTGCTGCACTTCATCCCCGGGGACCGCACCGCGCACGACATCGTCGAGCACTTCAAGGAAGCCCTGCCCTCCGGCAGCACGCTGACCATCAGCCACGTCACCCCGGACTTCGACCCCGAGACCATCGCCCGCGTGATCCAGTCCTACGTGGCGTCCGGGACGCCGACACAGGCGCGTACCCGTGCGGAGTTCACCCGCTTCTTCGACGGCTGGGAGCTGCTTGACCCGGGGGTCACCGTCACTCACCGCTGGCGTCCCGACGCCGCCCACGACATCTACCAGGTCACCGATGCCGAAGCGGCCTGCTACGCGGCGGTGGCCCGCAAGCCCTGATCATTCCGGCCTCTCTGTCAGCAAACGCCGTCTGTTAGCAAACGCCGTGAACGGGTACTCCCGGCAGGGCGAAGGGCAGCGAAATGACGCAGGAAGACCAGGAAGAGTGGACATGGGAGCGAGGACCGGGAGCGCGTCGTCCACGGTGTCGCCCGTCTGCGGTGCGCCGTGCTGGGTGAGCCTGGCGACGTGCGACCGGGAGGCCGCGGAGCGCTTCTACGGTGAGGTGCTGGGCTGGTCGTTCCGGCCCGGGAGCCTCGGCGAGGAGTTCAGCGTCGCCACTTCCGGCGATGTGCCGGTCGCCGGGCTGGGGGCCATCGCCCGCTCGATGGGCGTCGCCGTCCAGTGGACCCCGTTCTTCTCCGTGCCGGACGCGGACACGGCTGCGGCACGGGTGCGGGAACGCAGCGCCACCGTGGCGGTCGGCCCCATCCGGATGGGCGAGGGCCGTACGGCACTGGCCGCCGATCTCGCGGGGGCGACCTTCGGTTTCTGGGAGGGCGAGGTGCTCTCCAGCTGGCACGCCGGGCGCGGCAGCCCTCCCGCCCGGCTGGAGCTGCGCACCCGGGATGCCTTCGCGGCAGCCATCTTCTACGCCGAGGTCTTCGAGTGGGCCACCGGCGAGGGCCGCTGCGAGGTCGACTACCAGCACGAAGCGGTCGTCGTACGGGTCGACGGGCGCGCCGTGGCCACCCTGCGCGGTGGCGCCGTGGAGTCGGCGCCCGACCCGCACATCCGGCCCCGCTGGCACGTCTCCTTCTACGTGGACGACGTCGACGGCGCCGCGAAGGCCGCCGTCGAGGCCGGGGGCGCGGTCGCCATGGCGCCGAGCGACAGCCCGTTCGGGCGTACGGCCAGTCTCTTCGACCCGGAAGGCGGTCTGTTCACCGTCACCTCCGGCGGAAGGTGATCTCGCGCACGGGCAGCCGGCCGGCCCCATCAGGGGCCCAACCCGCCGCATCCTCCGTGCCGTTGCCGCGTCCCGTGCCGTTGCCGCACGCCGTGCTCGGCGAGCGGTCCCACCGTCAGCCCCTCCGCCCGGCACCACGCGACCAGGCGCGGCAGGGCTGCCAGCGCCGCGTGCCACGCCCCTGGGGCGGCGGCGCGGTCGGTGTCGTGCAGCAGTACGGTCGCGCCGCCCCGCAGCCGCTTCGTCAGCTCCGCCAGCACACTGTCCGCGTCGGCCCGCGCCGTCCAGTCCCGGCCCCACGCGGTCCACAGCACGGGCTGGAGCCCCAGCCGCCGCGCGGCCGCCCAGCGCGTCGCGGTGAGGACCCCGTACGGTGGCCGGTACCACAGCGGCCGCCGGCCCTCCGAGACGCGGCGCACGGCGTCCACCGCGAGTCTCAGGTCCCGCACGTCGGAGCGTGGCCTGGGGCGCCAGAACCGCTCGTGCCGCCAGCCGTGTACGGCCAGTTCGTGCCCTTCGGCCAGGATGCGCCGTCCCACCTCGGGATGCCGCTCCAGCGGGCTTCCCAGCACGAAGAAGGTGGCCCGGACGGCGAGCCGGTCCAGCTCCCGCAGGAAGTGCGGCGTGCTCAGCGGATCGGGGCCGTCGTCGAAGGTGAGGGCCACGTGTCCGGGGTCCCCCTGCCCGTCCAGCGCCGGGCTCAGCACCGCCCGTACCCCCGGCAGCCAGGTGGCCGCCGGGCCCAGATGCCAGCCCGCGGCGGCGATCGCGGCCGACCCGGCCCAGGCCGCACCCCTCACCAGAGCTCCTCCTCCTGGCCTGACACCTCGGGCGTCCTGGCCAGTTGCACGCTGCCCGCACCGACCAGGGCCAGCGCCGCCACCTCGGGCAGGACACGCAGCCCGAGCGTGAGGTGCTCCTCGAAGAGCACGGCGCCCAGGACGAGGCTCAGCAGCGAGTCGCCGAGCGTGAGCGCGGGCTGTGAAGCCACCAGGGTGCCGGCCCGCAGCGTAACCTGCAGCAGCAGGAAGCTGGCCAGCCCGACCACCGCGACCCCATAGGTCTGCCACGCCGTGAACAGTGCCCCCAGACCGTCGGACAGCCGTGCGATCGCGTCCTTCATCAGCGCTGCCGTGAGCGAGAATCCGAAGGCCGTCGCTGCGCCCAGTACCGTCGCCCGCGGTGCGGACGGCAGCCGCGTGGACACCGCCACCAGCACGAGCACACCGGCCAGCACCGCCGCCCCCACCACCAGCCATCTGCCCACCGCGACCCTCGTGGTGCCCGCCGAGGGCTGGACGAGGATCAGGAACGCGGCCAGCCCCACCACCATGGCCAGGAACGCCCACCACGCGCGGGTGTCCGGGCGGCGGTGGAAGAAGACGCTGCCCACCACGAGCGTGAACAGCAGTTCCGTCGCCAGCACCGGCTGCACCACCGCCAGTGGTCCCGCGGCCAGCGCACCCGCCTGACAGATGCCCGACAGCACGAGCATCGCCGAACCCCACATCCACACCGGCCGGTGCAGCAGGTGGGTGAGCCAGGCGAAGCGTCCCTCGGCCGGGCCGGGCCGTTCGGTGGCCGCCGCCCGCCGCTGCAGGACCGACGCGGCGGCGTTGGCCAGCGCGCCCAGCAGCGCCAGGACGACCGTGACCACCATCCCCAGCACGCGGATCCCTCAGCCGAAGCGCTGCGCAAGACTGCGGAAGACCCCGGGGGCGGCGCCGTGCAGCCGCGCCGGTACGCCCAGCCAGCCCGGCACGTATGCGTCGGGGCGTCCCGAAACGAGGGCCTCGCGCACCGCGTCGGCCACCCGTCCGGGCGGCACCGGACGTGGCCTGCTGCGGCGGTAGGGCACGCCACGGCGCCCGAAGAAGGGGGTGTCCACGGGGCCCGGCATCACCATCGACACCCGTACTCCGCTGGAGCTCAGCTCGTAGCGCAGGCTGTCCGCGAACGCCATCAGCCCGCCCTTCGTCGCCGAGTACACAGCCTCCTCGCGTACTCCCACCGAGCCTGCGACGGAACCGATCAGCACCACCCGGCCCGTCCGCCGGGCCACCATCCCGGGCAGCAGCAGCCGCACCAGGTGCAGCACCGCGGACAAGTTGACCGCCAGCAGCCGGTCGATCGCCTCGAGGGGCATCCCGGAGAACGGGCCCGCCCAGCCGATGCCCGCACCGGCGACCAGCGCGTCCACCCGGCCGCCGTGCGCCAGCGCCTCACGGGCGAGCCGGGCGCGGGCCTGTGGGTCGGTGACATCGGCCGGCAGCGGCGTGCCCCGGGTACGGACCGCCACGTCGGCGAGCCGGTCCTCGTCGCGTCCGTTGAGCAGCAGGCGCCAGTTGCCCTCGGCGGCGAGCTGCTCGGCGACCGCCGTCCCGATGCCCGAGGAGGCACCGGTGATGAGCGCCACCGGGCGCTGCGAGCCGCGCACGAGCCCTCGCCCAGAACTGTCGAACATGACGCCCTCCGGGTGATCAGAAGCTGGACTCCCAGGATGCTGGCGAGCGGGCGCGGGCGCCTGTGTGGCATCTGTTCGTGCGGTCGCTCTCTTCACTCGAACGGCCCTGGATCAGTGCGCGCGCGGCGCGCCGGCCAGCCACTCTGAACGGGCGTGGAGCCCTCCGCGTCACGCACCGCCATCCAACCCCTGGAGCCTTATGCGGCAACGGTTCCTGCTGCTCAGCGCGAGCATGGGCGCGGGCCACGACGCGGTCGCGGGCGAGCTCGCAGGCCGGCTGCGAGCCCGTGGTCACAAGGTCCTGATCCAGGACGTGCTCGCACTGCTCCCCCCGGGGGTCGGACCGATGCTCCGCGGCGGCTACCGGGGAGCGATCCGGCACGCACCGCAGCTGTACGGGGCGGTCTACGCCGCCTTCCTCTCGCCGGGGACGGGAACGGTGCCGCGGCCGGGCAGCGCGCCCATGGCCGCACTCGCCCAAGGGCCGCTGCTGAGACTCGTGGACCGCTGGCACCCGGACGCCGTGGTCTCCACGTTCCACCTGTCGGCTCAGCTGACCGGACGCCTGCGGGAGCGCGGAGCCCTTCGGGTGCCCGGCGTGGTGGCCGTCATCGACTTCGCCGTGCACCGGGGCTGGCTGCATCCCGGCAACGACCTGCACCTGTGTGTCACCGAGACCGCGGCGAGCGCCGTGCGCGCGGCCACCGGCAAGCCCGCGGAAGTGACGGGACCAGTGGTGCCGGGGCGCTTCCACGCGGCCGGTGAGTCGCCCGGCTCGGGGGAGACGGACCGGGCGTGGCGGGACGAGTTCGACCGCCGTGCCCCGGGCCGGCCGGCCGTGCTGCTGTCCGCCGGCGCCTGGGGCGTGGCATCGGAACTGGCCGGCACGGCGCGGCGGCTCGTCG